>JAILEJ010000451.1 GCA_024688095.1 Butyrivibrio sp. | reverse complement strand
TTCTATCCGCATTTTATCGAATTTCGCAAATTTAAAATTTTATTATTATTGCGAATCAGAAAGCCACCTTGCGATATCAAGTATCCTTATACCCTCATGCTGAGTCTCTTCATGCTTTGTCCTTGCAATAATCATTTTCGGATAAGCATCCTTTATACTCAAAAGAGGTGATAGTTCTCTTTTATATGTTTCTTCTCGCGAAATATCATCAGATACCTGTATATATAGCTTTTCGCCTTCTTTTATAGCAACAAAATCAACTTCTTTTGCGTATAGTTTTCCAACATATACTTCATATCCTCTACGTAGCAGTTCCAGTGCCACTATATTTTCATAAAGATGTCCATAATCCGCATCCTTGGTTCCTAATTCAGCAAAACGAAATGATAAATCTGCAAGATAATATTTCTTATCTGACTCAAGGTATTTTTTCCCTTTGATATCATATCGCTGAATTTGATAAAACAAAAAAGAACGACATAAATAATCAATATAAGCACCAACAGTTTTATCATTTGTTTTATAGGTACCAGATGTAAGTTTGGCTGCTACATTTCTTATAGAAGTCTGATTGCCCACATTATCCATCAAGAAATTGCCTATCATAACCAGCAGATCTTCATTTTCAATTTTAAATTTAGTTACTATATCTTTTGTGATGGTAGTCCTGTATATTCCATTCACATATTTTCTGGCATCTTCTTCAGTCTTATATAAGTACGAACCAGCCATCCCACCTTTTTTGACATAATCATCAAATGCACCATCTACATCATCAGATGGATAGTATTTCAAATACTCATTAAATGAAAACGGATATAGTTTTATTTCAAATACTCTTCCACCAAATAATGTCGCAAGATCGCTTGAAAGAAGGAAAGCATTAGATCCGGTAAGGTATATATCATACAATTCTTCCTCATATATGCTATTGATAACTCTTTCAAAGCCCTCACACATCTGAACTTCATCAATAAACAGGTAATTATTCTTTTCTGCATCATATTGCTGTTCAATGTACGCATAAAGTTTATCTCCATCAAGTAAAGATTCATTCTTTTTTAGATTCAACTTAATGCGTACAATATTAGCGGATTCTTCTTGCGAAATATTATCAATGAGCGCATCCATAAGTTTTGATTTTCCACTTCGACGAACACCTGTTATAACTTTAATATCTGGAATATCTTTTACCGCCAAGAGGGCGTTTAAATAGTGATTTCTTTGAATTAGTCTCATAATTTTCACCTCATAAACAGTATACTTCATTTCGCAAATTTAAACAATTTTTAAATTTGCGAAATAAAAAAGAGCAGCTATCTTATAATAACTGCTCTATGTATAATGCACTATCTATTTTTAGGAGCTCAACTGAAATATGTCATCATGATTTAAAAACTTAAATATTTTTAGTTTACTTAATTATAGAATCAGCTCTTGTATACGCTGTTTTTCTTCCCGCACCAAGCCTTATCAAAGTACCATCCTCAACAAGTTTCTTTAAGGCAGATTCAACAGATGAGCTGCCTAAACTTGGGCATCCAATTAAAACTTCCTGTTTTGTAAACTTGCCTATTTTCTCACTAGTATAAGCCTTTACTATATCATACGATGTGCTCTTTGCTCCGGCAGCATGGGCAATAGATACTCTTTCTTCAAATTCTCTGTAGCATGAAAGTATAATACTCAACATATACTTGATGAACGGCTTAGGATTATTCGTTCCTTCATGCCAGCCTTGATCTGCTTTCTGAAGTGCTTCATAGTAGTTTTCCTTTGTGTCAGCTATAGCCTTCTCAACACTAATATATTGTCCAACAAGATATCCACTACGATAAAGTAATAATAATGTCAGCAATCTACTCATACGTCCATTTCCATCATTAAATGGATGAATACACAAAAAATCTAGCAGAAAACACGGAATCAAAATCAGTTCATCAACCAGCTTTTTGTCTAGTGCTTCTTGATATTTTTCACAAATAGTTTCGATAGCAGATGGAGTTTCATATGGCTCTAAAGGTTTGAATAGGACAACCTTTTCTCCTGTCTGAAGCACCATATCTATCTCATTTGGTGTAGTCTTGTACTGTCCGCCATATGAAAGATTTGTGTATTTCAACAAATCTCGATGCATTTGAAGAATATAATTACTGCGTACAGGTAATACTTCATAGTTCTCATGTATAAGATTTAACACATTTCGATAGCCAATGATTTCTTCTTCTTCTCTGTTTTTAGGAGTAGTTTTATCTGCTACAAGTTGCTTTAGCCTGGAATTTGTAGTAATAATCCCTTCAATCCTATTAGATGCCTCTGTACTTTGTATTTTTGCAATCTCAATAAGCCTATTCAGTTCCACAGGCTTTTGACGAAGAAACAATTCCTGTTTTCCCTTATACTCATGAATTTTTGATACATATGACATTATTTCATTATCCCATGTCTTGCCTTCAAGATATGAGTAATCAAAATTCCTCATTTACACTTTCTCCTTTCTCCCAATCAAATTCTAAATCACCCATTTTATATTTGATATTGGGAGATATCATCTGCAGTTGGGAGAATAATCTCTTCTCACAATTATATTATTCTTTCTCCCAACATTCAATATGTTTTGGGATATTCGCAAATTGAACAGCAAAAATATTTACCGTCTCAAAATACAATAGACCGGTACAATTGCACCGATCTACGTTCGTTAATTATATGTGGCTATTAGTAAAATTCATTGGTAAATTAGAAATACTGGAATATGATATCAAATGATTTATGATTCAATAATGTAAGAGAGCTGTCTGCGAAATGCATTCCACTTTCTTACATTTCATTATACTAAATAAAAACTCTGATTTTCCTTACTATAGCTCACTTCTTTTTCTTTGGAGCAGGTAGCTCTTCATACATCGCCTCTAACAGATTGCGAAGAAACTCTTTGTTCTCAACATTATCGACAAGGAGCATCTCCTTCGCTCCCTCGTATGGAAGTTCCAGACCGACTTCCGGCATCATTTTCACAGCAGACTTTACAGG
>JAILEJ010000448.1 GCA_024688095.1 Butyrivibrio sp. | reverse complement strand
GTTGACAGCTATAAGAGAGATAGTCTTGATGTTTATGAGTTTTATAACCTTGTAATAGGTGATCCATTTGCTATTAGTGCAGCAAATAAGCAGGGAATAGGTGATCTTCTTGAGGAGGTTGTTAAGCATTTCCCTGAATCTGTTACATCAGATGTTGAAGATGACAGTATTAAGGTTGCAATTATAGGTAAACCAAATGTTGGTAAGTCATCAATAATTAATAAGCTTCTTGGTGAGAACAGACTTATTGTTTCTGATGTTGCCGGTACAACAAGAGACGCGATTGATACAGAAATTACTTATAATAAGAAAAAGTATACATTTATTGATACAGCTGGTCTTAGAAGAAAGAGTAAGGTCAAGGATGAACTCGAACGTTATATGATCATTCGAACAGTCAGTGCTGTTGAAAGAGCTGATGTTGCAGTACTTGTTATAAACGCAGATGAAGGTGTTACTGAACAGGATGCTAAGATTGCAGGTATAGCACATGATCAGGGTAAGGCTATTATTATTGCTGTAAATAAATGGGATCTTATTGAAAAAGACAATAAGACAGTAAAAGAGTTTACTAAGAAAATCCGTTCAACTCTTTCATTCATGAGTTATGCTGAAATTTTATTTATTTCTGCAGAAACAGGCCAGAGACTTGTAAAGCTTTACGAGATGATTGATATAGTTAATGAAAATCACTCTATGCGTGTAGCTACTGGTGTACTTAATGAAATAATGATGCAGGCTGTTGTTATGCAGCAGCCACCTTCAGATAAGGGTAAAATGCTTAAACTTTACTACATTACACAGGTTGCAGTTAAGCCTCCGACATTTGTAATATTTGTAAATGATAAAAGTCTGATGCATTTTTCATATACAAGGTATATAGAAAATCAGATTAGAGAGACCTTTGGATTTAAAGGTACTCCATTAAAATTCTTTATAAGAGAGAGGAAGGATAAAAACGGCTGATGATTAGGATAGCATGCTTACTTATTGGATACGTTTTTGGTATGATTCAGACTGCTGTTTTTTACGGCAAGCTTAAGGGAGTTGATATTAGAAAGGTTGGTAGTGGAAATGCAGGTACTACCAATACACTTAGAGTAATGGGAGCCAAGGCTGGATTTACAGTTCTTTTTGGCGATATGTTAAAGTGCTTTCTGGCAGTTACTTTAGTGGGTGTTATTTTTGGAAAAACTCATCCGGATATGGTTTATTTATTAAAGATATATGCTGCAGCTGGTTGTATACTTGGACATGATTTTCCATTTTTTCTTCACTTCAAAGGTGGAAAAGGAATTGCTGCAACCTGTGGTTATATGATTGCACTTCAGCCATTATTTGTACCTGTATTTTTGGTTTCTTTCCTGGTTCCATTTTTGATTACACATTTTGTTTCACTTGGATCATTATGTTTGTATTCATTTTTCTTTATACAGCTTGTGATATGTGGACAGATGGGTATGTTTGGAATGACACAGAACCTTTTAAATGAAATGTATTTTATTGCATTTCTCATGACAGCACTTGCATTTTGGCAGCATAGAGAAAATATTCGCAAACTTATTCACGGTCAGGAAAGAAAAACATATATTTTTAAAAAGAATAAGGTTGAATAATATTTAGTTTTTACAATTTGATTTTATGATTTCTATTTTATTTTGGTTTAAATAAATATTTTAGGAGTGAAATGAGCGAAAGTATTGGTATAATAGGCGCGGGTAGCTGGGGAATAGCTCTAGCTTACCTTCTTACAAATAATGGAAATGATGTAACAGTTTGGTCCAGAAGTCAGGAGAGTGTTGAAAAACTTAAAATTAATAAAGGAAATGCTGAAAAGCTGCCTGGAGTTATTCTCCCTGATTCTGTTATCTATACTTCAAATATGGAAGAAGCTGTTAAGGGAAAAGATATTATTGTTCTTGTAACCCCATCATCAACGATCAGACAGACATGTGAGCTTATGAAACCTCATATTGAATATAATGGTGACAGGCCTGTTATTTTAAATTGTTCAAAGGGTATAGAAAAAGATTCCCTTATGATAATGTCAGATGTTATTCTTGATGTTCTTCCTGGTGCTGAAGTAGCTATATTGTCAGGCCCTTCACATGCTGAAGAGGTAGGTAAAGGCCTTCCTACAACCATTGTTGTTGGTGCATTTAAAAAGGATACAGCAAGATATATTCAGAATGTTTTTATGAGTGATGTTTTCAGAGTTTATATAAGCCCTGATATGCAGGGAATAGAACTTGGAGCTGCTCTTAAGAATGTAGTTGCACTTGCTGCCGGTATTGCTGATGGACTTGGTTATGGTGACAATACTAAAGCTGCTCTTATTACACGAGGAATTACAGAAATTGCAAGGCTTGGAATGGCGATGGGATGTGATTTTGAAACATTTTGCGGTTTGTCAGGAATTGGAGATCTTGTTGTAACCTGTGCTTCAATGCATTCCAGAAACAGAAGAGCAGGTATTCTAATAGGACAGGGCAAAACACCAGAGGAAGCCATGAAAGAAGTAAATATGGTAGTTGAAGGTGTTTATTCAGCTAAGGCTGCATATGAACTTTCCCAGAAATATGATGTTGAGGTTCCTATTATTGAACAGATAAATCAGGTCCTTTTTGAAAATAAAAACCCAAGAGATGCTGTTAATGATCTAATGCTTCGTGATAAAAAGCTTGAGTCATCATCTCAGCAATGGAATAGAGATTAATAAAAAACTGTATCCAAGAACTTTACCAGATAAGGTAATGTTCAAGGATACAGTTTTTTTATTAATATAAAAATTACAATTCTTTACTTGGATGAATTTATACTATTACATGGACTAATATATTCATGTTATTCCATGAAATACCGTTTGATACTCTTATCTACTGCAAGAAGTACAATGTAATATATGAATGTATCAATTGGAAGCATAACAGCATTTGACAGGATCCTGCTCGGCAAAAGCGCAATTATTGCCTGGTCATAGAGAATTTTGAGCCACAGAGAATTAAGACCAATATTGACTACAACCTTTACAATTAACTGAGCAACGAACATTCTCTGGATTGTAAGTTTCTTTTTGTAGAGAATGAAACCGTAAACAAGGCCCCCTAGCATTGCACTTATGGTAAATCCGGGGAAGAAATCACCATCTGGAGTGATAAACCATTTGATCACATCAAGTGCAGCACCGAAAATTGCTCCGGCAGCTGGTCCAAAAAGATAGTCAACGACTCTGTTTGGGATTCCTGAAAAACCAATCTTAATAAAAGAACCAATTCGGATAGTAGCTACAAGACTAAGTACTACAGCACAGGCAGCCATCATTCCACAAAATACAACTACTCTGAGATTTTTGAATTCATGTAGTGAACTAAGCCATACATTTTCTTTTGATGCGGAATTTTTTGTGATTGTTTTTGACATAAATTAACCTCCTTTGCAGTTTCCAATTACTACATAAGGAGGCAGTATAGACTCATAATATGTAGCAGCGGGATGCGAACTCAATACCGCGAAAAAATTCTTCGTCCGATTGTCAACTCCCTGTACAACCGGCACTTAACGCATTGAATTCTACTCTGCATTTAAAAATATTTTATTTACAAGCTCTCTGCTTGTTTCCTGCATAGTATAACATTAAATTTATAAAATACAATAGTGCAAAATTAATTTTTTTCAATTTTTTTTTGATTGACATTTTTTGCTTTGGTCATTAGAATAATCATAAGTAAAGGCGATGAGCGGAATAAGTATTATCTGGAACAGATGACAGAGAGTTGCCGGTTGGTGAGAGGCGCATTCGATGATCAGATAAGAATACCTCCGTGAGCTGCAGAGCTGAACAAAATACTTTTTAATTAGGTTCTGACGGAAGCTGACCGTTAAAGCAGATGAGTATAGCCCATTTGGTGTACTTAATGAGGCATATGTTGTGAGACATATGTGAATAAAGGTGGTAACACGAGATTTTATCCCGTCCTTTAAACGCAGAAAGCGTATGAAGGGCGGTTTTTTTATGCAGAATTCCTTGAAGCTTTTTATGTGGAATAAAGTAAAAAAATGCTGCATACGCTAAGAAATATTTTTTTAGAGAGGAAAAAGAAATGACAGTATTTGACGAACTTAAGGCAAGAGGACTTCTTGCGCAGCTTACAGATGAAGAGGAGATAAAGGAACTTATCAATAATGGTAAAGCTACTTTCTATATTGGATTTGATCCTACAGCAGATTCTCTTCATGTAGGTCACTTCATGGCACTTTGTCTTATGAAGAGAATGCAGATGGCAGGAAATAAGCCAATAGCACTTATTGGAGGTGGTACTGCTTACATAGGCGATCCATCTGGAAGAACAGATCTTAGACAGATGATGACACCAGAGACAATTCAGCATAACTGTGACTGTTTCAAGAAGCAGATGAGCAGATTTATCGAATTTGGAGAAGGTAAAGCACAGATGGTTAATAATGCTGACTGGCTTTTAGATCTTAATTATATTGAGTTTATAAGAGATATTGGTTCACAGTTCTCGGTAAATAACATGCTTCGTGCTGAATGCTATAAGCAGAGACTTGAAAGAGGTCTTAACTTCCTTGAATTTAACTATATGCTTATGCAGAGTTATGACTTCCTTAAGTTATACCAGGATTATGGTTGTAATATGGAGTTTGGTGGAGACGATCAGTGGTCCAATATGCTTGGTGGTACAGAACTTATCAGAAAGAAGCTTGGTAAAGATGCATATGCAATGACAATCACACTTCTTCTTAACTCAGAAGGTAAAAAGATGGGTAAAACAGCAAAGGGTGCTGTATGGCTTGATCCTGAAAAGACATCACCATATGAGTTCTATCAGTACTGGAGAAATGTTGCTGATGCTGATGTTGATAAATGTCTTAGAATGCTCACATTCCTTCCGCTTGAACAGATTGAAGAAATGGGCAAATGGGAAGATAGTAGAATTAACGAAGCTAAGGAAATCCTTGCATATGAGCTTACAAGCCTTGTACATGGTGATGAAGAAGCAAAGAAAGCACAGGATGGTGCAAAGGCTATTTTTGCAGGTGGTGGAGATATGTCAAATGTTCCAGCTGTTGAGCTTAAAGAGGAAGACTTTAAGGATGGACAGGTTGATATAATGCAGGTACTTGTTTCTGCAGGTCTTTGTCCTACAAGAAGCGAAGCTAGAAGAGCTGTTCAGCAGGGCGGTGTTTCAGTTGCTGGCGAGAAGGTTACTGATATAAAGACATCTTATGATAAAGCTTTTTTTGCTGATGGAGTTATGGTTCAGAAAGGTAAGAAATCCTTTAAAAAGGTTACAGCATAAGTTATAATATAAAGGCAGTTAATTTTGTTTTAAAACAAAGTTAACTGTCTTTTTTAAATCTATTTAGCTTTGATCGATACTTTATAAAAGACTTGAATCTAAAGGCGAAAGGTGGCGATTTTGTGAGCAAGACAGATAGATATGTTGGTGAACTTCTATTAAAGATAGTCAATAGAGAAACAGGTGAGATCAGTAAGGTTAATTATGAGCCTCAAAAACCTGTATTTCCTACAGTAATTCCCGAAGAAACACATTTACCAAGAAAGAGTCCTGAGAGTTGTGGAATAAAATCTTCTTTTGTATTAAAAATGTTAAAGCAGCTTGCTTCGACTAAGGGCTGTAATCTTCATAAATTTATGATGGTCAAGGATGGAAATATCATAAGCGAATGCAGTTTTGAACCATTTAATATGGATATGTGGCATGTAACATTTTCTATGTGTAAAAGTATTACAGGAATGGCTATAGGCATGCTGGTTGATGAAGGAAAGCTTTCTGTAAATACCAGAGTAAAAGATATTATGGGTTCTAAAATGTCATTTAAAAGCGCTGTTAGAATGAGAGATTTAACAGTTGAACATCTGCTTACAATGACATCTGGCATTGAATATAATGAAGCAGGTGCAATTACAGGAAATGACTGGAGAAAGCATTTTCTGGAGTCTACATATAAATTTGATCCTGGTAATGAATTTGATTATAACAGCATGAATTCCTACATGCTTTCAGCTATAGTTTCAGAGATAACAGGCGAAACAATGTTTGATTTTCTTAAACCAAGGCTTTTTGATAAACTCGGTATAAAAAGAGTTTTCTGGGAAAAGTGTCCTCAGAATATAACTAAAGGTGGCTGGGGAATGTATATGAGAGCTGAAGATATGGCAAAGCTTGGTCAGCTCTATATTCAGAAAGGCATGTGGAATGGTGAAAGAATTATTTCCGAAGAATGGATTAATGAGTCTACCAAATTCCGCGTTGAGACAGGAAAAGAAGGATCTGAAGGCTATGGGTATCAGATTTGGACAACAAGCGACAGAGAAGGAGCTTTTACTTTTAATGGAATGCTTGGCCAGGATGTGTTTGTTTATCCGGATGTGAATATGATAATTGTTACTAATGCAGGTAATAATGAGATATTCCAAAAAGGTGTTATGTCGAATATAATTCATAAAATGATGGGTGAGGAACTTGAAGTGTCTGATCCTTCCATTTTTAAATCCGATAAGGAACTGAATGAGTTAAAGGCCTATTGCAAGCATTTACAGGGAAGAACGCCTGATTTTCCTACAATTACTGATGGTGGCTGGAATTCAAGAAGAATTTTTATTAAACGAGGCACAAAGCATCGAGAGGCGCTTAATTATAAACTTCCACGTGCAACTATGATGAATAGACTTGGAACTAACACCAAGAGATTTGAAGATAAGTATATCAGGCTTTTAAAGGAAAAAATTGATGGAAAAATATATGAGCTTGACGTAAAGAGTTGCGGCGTTTTCCCACTTATGATGCAGGTTTTTCATAATAATTTTACATCAGGTATCAGTAAAATAGGATTTAGAGCAGGGGATAATGATTCTCTGTTTATGGATATATATGAAGGTGATGATGTTCTTAGTATTAAATGCGGATTTGGTGGTAAAAGAGCTGATTCTACAATCGTTGTTAATGATGAGACATATTATGTCAGTATGTCATCTCTTTGTACAACAGATGAAAATAACAGACTTGTATTAAAAAATACAATTTATTTTCTTGAGGAAGCTACATCCCGCATATTTAATATTTATTTTGATAATGAGAATGGTCTTGATGGAAGACTTGATTTTTGTTCAGCAGATAGCATAGAAGTAAGACTTGATGAAACTCCAGGTAAGGATATAATCATCAAATCACTTCTTGATATGTCATCTGATGGCAATATAGTAAGTGGCTCTGGCGGAATATCAGGCTTTTTGATCGGTCAGCTTAATCGTTATGTAAGTAATGAAACTCTGATTCAGGTAGTTAAGGATTCCATATGTCCGATTCTTTATGGTAAAGCCATAGTTGATAATGAAAATACTATAGAGGATGAAGCTGAAGGTGATGAGTCTTTTGACAATCAAAATAAATCAGGTGATGATTTAATAAAAGACAATGAGTATGAAGAATAATTGTTATAAGACATAGTGCTTATGAGATATGTTTTTTCAGATATAGTGAAAGGGGTAGTTATATGGGTAATAAAGTTCTTGATAAATTATATGGATGTCGTGATGCTGTTAGAAGTAAAACAAATTTTGAGCCAAAGGTTGCCATTGTTCTTGGCTCAGGACTTGGTAATTATGCCAAAAATATCAAAATAGAGACAGAAATAAGTTATAGGGATATTCCTGGATTTCCTGTTTCAACAGTTCCCGGACATGATGGGAGATTTATTTTTGGTTATATAGATTCAGTACCGGTTGTTTGTATGAAGGGCAGGGTTCATTATTACGAAGGATATGATATTACTGATGTAGTTCTTCCAATCAGGCTTATGGGATTATTAGGTGCCAAAATTCTTTTTCTTTCAAATGCAGCGGGTGGAATTAAGCATACCTTAAAACCAGGAAGTCTTATGCTTATAACTGATCAGATATCATGCTTTGCACCTAATCCACTTATAGGTCCAAATATTGACGAACTTGGTGTCAGATTCCCGGATATGAGTGACGTTTATAAAAAAGATCTTCAGAAGATAATTAAAAAGACTGCTGTCCAAAACGATATTGAACTTGATGAAGGTGTTTACTGCCAGCTTACAGGACCTTCTTTTGAATCGCCTGCTGAAATAAGGATGCTTAGAAGTATGGGTGTTGATGCGGTTGGTATGAGCACAGTTGTTGAGGCTATAGCTGCAAATCATATGGGAATGAAGGTCTGTGGAATTTCATGTATAAGCAATCTGGCAAGTGGTATATCTCCGGTTCCTCTTTGTCATGAAGAGGTTCAGGAAGCTGCAGATAAGGCAGCACCAATGTTTGAAAAACTTGTTTCTGAATCAGTTAAGAACTTTTTTGCTTAAATAATAGGGGGAAAATGTTTTGAAAATCAGGCTGTATAATGCAAGAGTTTTGACAATGGTACCAGGACAGGAAATATTTGAAGGGGAAGTATGGATCAGAGATAATAAAATAATATATGCTGATAAAAGTAGTCGGGTGCAGGAATTCTTTAATGAAAACGGCAGGGAAATGATTATTTTTGATAAAGAGATTGACTGCGAGGGCAATCTTATAATGCCTGGATTTAAGGATGCACATACGCATTCAGCGATGACACTGATGCGTTCAAGAGCAGATGATCTGCCACTTGGTGACTGGCTTAATAATCAGATTTTTCCTGTTGAAGCAAAGATGACCGGAGAAGATATTTATACACTGACAAAGCTTGCTATTCTGGAATATCTTACAAGCGGCATTACAGCAATTTTTGATATGTATTTAACTCCTGTAACAGTCGCAAAGGCATGTGAAGATTCCGGAATGCGCTGCGTTCAGGTAAGTGCTGTAAATAACTTTAGTCAGTCTCCTGAACTTGTAGAAGAGTGGTTTAATACATTAAATGAACCGGGAGCTCTTACATCATATATGATTGGCTGTCATGCACAGTATACATGTAGTGAAGAACTGCTGAAAAAGCTTAGCAGCCTTACTCATAAATATAAGGTTCCATTTTTTACACATATTTCAGAAACTAAATCTGAACATGAGGAATGCATTTCAATTACTGGCAAAACACCTTTGGCCTATTTAGATAGTCTTGGATTGTTTGATTTTGGCGGTGGTGGATATCATCTTGTTTATGCCGATGAAAATGATATTGAACTTATGGCTAAAAAGAATCTGTTTGCTGTTACAAATCCAGGATCTAATACTAAGCTTGCAAGTGGTATTGCTCCTGTTTCTGATTTCCTAAAGGCTGGTGTGAAAGTTGCAATCGGAACTGACGGACCTGCAAGTAATAACTGCCTTGATATGTTTAGGGAGATGTTTCTTGTTACAGGTCTTGCCAAGCTTAGAGATAGTGATGCTTCAAGTGTTGATGCGTTAGAAGTTCTTAAAATGGCAACAGTCAATGGTGCCTATGCTATGGGATTAAATGATTGTGATGCTATTGCGCCTGGTAAAAAGGCTGATATAATAATGATTGACTTGATGCAGCCAAATATGCAGCCTATAAACAATATTTGTAAAAATCTCGTTTATAGCGGAAGCAAGTCTAATGTAAAGATGACTATGATAAATGGTGAAATCAGATATATGGATGGCAAGTTTTACATAGGTCAGGATATTTCTGAGATTTATGAGGAGTCAGAAAAAATAAAACAGAGAATAGATAAAGAACTTGCCTAAAAACAAAGAATAGACAAATTTATTGTCTAAATATATGCAGATGCAAGGTCTGCCAAAAAATTACCTGAAATGAGGATTACTTAATGGATTTAATTGCAATACTTGGAATAATAGCAGCTTTTTTGATTATTTTTATAATTATGGGATATAGAAATGAAAAGGCTGCGCAGCAGAAATATATACGAGACTGTGAAAAAAAATATGGCGGTGGTCCACAGATAAAATATGATAATACATATTTTGACCGAATAAATAAATATCATTTAAAGCATAAAACAGAAAATAGTATTGATGATATAACATGGTCTGATCTTGATATGGATAATATTTTTGCCAGAATAAATTACTGTGAGAGTTCAACAGGGCAGGAATATATGTATCATGTACTTAGAAGCCCTTCCACTAAGGACGATTTTGATACACTTGAAAGTCATATTTCTTTTTTACATGCTAATAAGGATTACAGACTTAAGATGCAGCTGGCTTTCCACAAGATAGGTAATAGCTCCAGGTATTCCATTTATGATTATCTTGATTATCTCGAAGGCCTTAAGCCTCAAAGCAATCTGCCACAGTATATGGCACTTGGACTTATGGCATTTGCACTTATTGAGACTATTATTAACTTTTCCTTTGGATTTTTATTTTTACTTATAATGATAATCTACAACGTTATTACATACTTTCAGATTAAGGGAAAAATAGATCCTTATGTTACTACTTTTTCATATGTCATGAGAGTTATAAATAGTGCTGAAGTAATTACAGGCCTTGATAATGATGAGTTTAAAACAGAAATTGGAAATTTAAAGGAAGCAGTTTCAAAACTTCAGAAATTTAAAAAGGGTTCTGGAATATTGATGTCATCTTCAAGAATGGCTGGAAGCGGTAATCCAATTGACATCATAATGGATTATATAAGAATCCTTACTCATATTGATCTTATTAAGTTTAATAAGATGTTTGCTGAGGTTAATGCCAATAAACAGAGCATAGATGACATTGTTACAATAATGGGACAGCTTGAAACTTATGTTTCAATTACCTGTTTTAGAGCATCTATCGAAGGAAACTATTGTATTCCTGAGTTTGATAATAATGGCGGTTTTGATAGCAAAGATATGTATCATTTACTTATTGAGAACCCTGTTTCTAACAGCGTTTCAACTAAGAGGGGAATACTTCTTACAGGTTCTAATGCATCTGGTAAGTCTACATTTTTGAAAACTGTTGCAATTACAGCCTTACTTGCTCAGACAGTACATACATGTACTGCAAAGGCATATAAAGCACCTTTATATAGTATTTATTCCTCAATGGCTCTTAGGGATGATCTGTCAGGTGGTGACAGCTACTATATAGTTGAAACTAAATCTCTTAAGAGAATAATTGATGCGGCAAAAGAAAGTAAAACAAAGATTCTTTGTTTTGTTGATGAAGTTTTAAGGGGAACTAATACAATTGAGCGTATTGCCGCATCAACTCAGATACTTAAGTATTTTGACGGCATAAATGTACAATGTTTTGCAGCTACACATGATATTGAACTTACAACGCTTCTTGATGACTGCTATGATATATATCATTTTGAAGGACTTGTTGAAAATAATGATGTTCATTTTGATTATAAGCTTCATAATGGACCTGCTGTAAACAGAAATGCCATAAAGCTTCTTGGTCTTCTTGGATATGAGCAGAAGATTGTAAATGATGCAGAAGCAATGGCGAAGAATTTTGAAAAGAATGGAATTTGGACTAAATGAGAGTTTCTATTTATACAGATGGTGCAGCAAGGGGAAATCCTGATGGACCAGGTGGATATGGCGTTGTAATGAAGGTTGTTGATTCTAAAGGAATCACGCATACTAAAGAAATCAGTGCAGGATATGATAAGACAACAAATAACAGAATGGAGCTTATGGGAGCAATTATAGGCCTTGAAAATTTGAACAAACCCTGTGATGTAGATTTATATTCAGATTCTAAATATGTTGTAAGTGCTTTTAATGAACACTGGATAGAAAACTGGATCAAAAAGGGATGGAAGACCAGTTCAAAAGCTCCGGTAAAAAATATTGAACTATGGAAAAGACTCCTTAAGGCTAAGGAGTCTCATAATGTCACTTTTCATTGGGTAAAAGGTCATAACGGTCATCCTGAAAATGAACGTTGTGATGAGCTTGCAACTTCAGCTGCAGATGATCATGATAACCTTTTACATGATGATGGTGGTGATTTATGTAATTGATCCATGAAAAGAACTGTTCCACTTGGTAATCCAGTCGTTCAGTTCTTTTTTTACGGCTGTATACTTTTTTTCTGGAACTGGTAGAACTGTGCCGTTTGTCATTTCTATCTGGAATCTTGAAATCTTTTTTACATATAAAGGATTTACCATATAACTTGAATGTGTACGTATAAGTGAAGGACAATTCTTTGATGCAATCACTGAAAGAGCTTCAATACTTACAAGATCTTCATCCTCCATATGAATCAAAGTATGAGTTGAATTGTCATAGCTTTCAATCCACATTATTGTATTTACAGATAAGAAATGCATGCTCTGGCTTTTATCTCGTACAAGGAGTCTGGGACCTGAAGTACTAGGTGCAATCTCATAATTACTATCTGCAACAGATTCATAATGTATTGGATAGATATTATCACGTTTGTCATATGGAAATGAATTTGAAATATGTAAAAGCTTAATTCTAAGTTGTTTGTCTGTGCTATCCTTGACGCTCTTTTCAACCCAGGTAAACTGGAGCCTCTGGTTATGCTGTAAAACCTGACCATCAGGATAATTTGTAAGAACCAGATATTTCAATATAATTTCACAGCATGTTCTGCTTGTCTGAATAAAAGTAGCAGAAATATTTCCCATTTTAAAAGTAAGGATATTATTTTCATTTGCAAAGGCATCAACAAGATTTTGTTTTCCGCTGATCCATTGCCTTTCTGCAGGACCTATCCACAGGACATCATCGTCCATATATTCAAAAAATTTTGTCAGATCATTGTTATAATAATCCGTTATGATGTTTATGGATAGTTCTACAACACTATTTATATTCATATGACCCCTCATTTCTGTATATAAAATACGTTGTTATAAAACTAATATTACGTTTAATCATTCAATTTAATAATCCTAGAGTATGTATTTATAATGACATATTATGCATTACAATCATTATACTATATATTTTTAAAAAGTTAAATTTTGAAATTTGCAAGTTGAAATTTTGAATCTTTGAAATATATAAAGGCAATAGCAGAGTTTTAGGCGTTTTCTTATACATTGGTGTATATATATTATATATTTCATTTTATATAGTTATTTTTTTAAAATTAAAAGCTAAATCCAAAAAAGCTAAAATAATTTAGTTTAGTCAATAAACTAAATAAATTATTTTAGATACCTCTTAACAATCTGTGTAAAATGTGGTAAATTATATACAGTAATAAAAAGGGGAGCTGCAAAAGAGCAGCAGAAAGCGGGGTTTTTTGAAATGAAATTTTTCTTAGACACAGCAAACGTAGAAGACATTAAAAAAGCTAATGATATGGGTGTTATTTGTGGTGTTACTACAAATCCTTCACTCATTGCAAAAGAAGGAAGAGATTTTAATCAGGTTGTAGCTGAAATTGCATCAATCGTTGATGGACCAATCAGTGGAGAAGTTAAGGCTACTACAACAGATGCTGAAGGCATGATAGCTGAAGGACGTGAAATCGCTAAGATTCATAAGAACATGGTTGTTAAGATTCCTATGACAGCAGAAGGTCTTAAGGCTTGCCACACACTTTCACAGGAAGGCATCAAGATCAACATGACACTTATTTTCTCAGCTAACCAGGCACTTCTTGCTGCAAGATCTGGAGCAGCATTTGTTAGCCCATTCCTTGGAAGACTTGATGATATTTCTACTCGTGGTACAGATCTTATTAAGGAAGTTGCTGATATCTTTGCTCTTCACGGAATTGAAACAGAGATTATCGCAGCAAGCGTTCGTCATCCAATGCACGTAACAGATTGTGCACTTGCAGGTGCTGATATCGCTACAGTTCCTTATAAGGTAATTGAGACAATGATTCATCATCCATTAACAGATGAGGGTATTGTAAAGTTCCAGAAGGACTACAAGGCTGTATTTGGCGAATAAAACATTAACCACTTATGGGTTTGCCATTTGTGGTTTGGATTAAGATATGTCCATACATTCAGAACACGCTTGCGCTCCGATTTAGGCGTAAGCGTACTAAATTCAAAAAGGATAAATAACAGATAAAATGCTTATCTGTTATTTATCCTTTTTTCATTAAGTGCGCGCGCCTAAAAAGGGTTCTTCATTGTATTGACATAGCTTAATACCACAAATGGCAAATAAGTGGTTATACCTTATAAAAGTGTTGAATAAATCGCTTTTCTTTCACGTTTTGATTTGGGGAGTATGAGTTTGTCGCAGCCTGCAGCATCTGCGCTTTTTCCATCACGACTTTCTCTGTCACCTATCATTAAAACGGAAGAAGAGTCTGTTATGTTATTAAGCTTCATAATGTATTTGATTCCCTTTGGAGAGGGTTTTAATGCATTTATTTCTTCCTGATTTGCATGGTAGGAAGGGAAACTTATATTTAATGCTTTACATTTATCTTCGGCAGGATAGTCAGAAAAAATAGTTACTATAGAGTTTTTGTTGTTACAAGTGTTCAGGATATCACATAGGATATCATCTTTAAAACGCACAAGTCCATTTAAGGGTTCTTCCATAATCCATTTATTTATTACACCAGAAATATAATCAAAAGATAGATTTTTGCTTTTTGATAGACTGTTACAGGCTTCTTCAACTGTAAGAGCTGAGTTTTCACGAAGCTTTCTGAACTCTGAAACCAGTAGCACTTCTCTAAGACCTTTGATGTTATTTTTGATAATATGTAAAATTAGTTTTTTTAACATGTATAATCGAAGAGGAGTCTGGTAATATAAAGTACCATCCATATCTACAATTATTAATTTATATTCTGAAATTTTATTTTTCATTTTTGCAAAATCCTTTTTTGAAAATCTAAATAAATAATCACCAACCTGTTTATTTTACTACATATATTACTTCTTGTTCGAATAAAAAAATGTGCAAAATATTCATAGGTTGGTGACTATAGAAAAATTTGTTTGATATTTAGAATTATTCTTTGGCACTATACAAATATATTGTATAAGGTGATTCATTATCTGTATAGGTGCCTTCAAGTGTGAGTCCCAGGTCTGTGGCATTATCTATTTCAATGCGTGAAAAGATGTATACTCCTCCTAGTTCTTTAAATGCATCTATATCAATCATAAGATTATGATCATCTACTTCTTTTGTTCTTTCAGGTGACCAGATGGAGTCTACAGTTCCTGAGAAGATATAAGCTCTTGCACCCCAGTTATCATAATAATCTCTTGCAACTTCTGATGTTTCAAGAGCGGGGGCAATGATATTTCTAAAACTTTCCTTATAGGACTGATAATAATAACTTAGGCATCCATCAAGTGTCGATATTTCATTATATGAAAGCACCGCCGGGTGAAAACCATATGCAACGCTATATTCGCCATCATAGTTTATATCTTCTTTGATGCTTTCAAATAAAGATGTTGAATAGAATTCACCATAAGATAAGGTTTCTGATTTTTCATTTTTTATCGTCTGCCATGCATTTACGTAAACAGTATTATAAAAGTCATTGTAAAGAGACTGTGTTCCCATTACAGACAACAATATTATTATAGTTACGATTACTGCAATATATTTTTTGGTATGATCGAATAACCTCTTTACTATAATTGCAGCTTCGATATACCAAAGCAGAGGGTTGAAGAATACTGTTCTGTTATATTGCCAGCCCTTAAGTGGTGGAACGAGTGTTTCAAAAAGTGTTCTAACGCTTTCGCTATGGTAAAGTCCGTATATTATGCAATTGAAACATATAAACAAAAATATAAGATTAAAAGGATCACTTAATATTTTTTTATACTGTTTTTTGTATATATATAATCCATTTATTACAATTAAAGCAACAAGTACAAGAGGAAGTACTACAACTCTATGAAGGTCTTCACTATGAAAAATACTGTTTTTGAATACTTCGAGAGAAGTACTGATTATGCCTGCTATTGAAAGATTATCTTCCTGCATGGTATCGCGTATTGTAGCCTCTCCAGATGTAAAAATAAGCAAAAATAAACGATATTCAATCAATATATATCCAAGTGATATAAGAATCATACTAATAAATACTGGAATACAGAATCTTTTTTCTTTGAAGGTTTTCCATAAAAAGAATATGAAAAGGTATCCAATAATAAAGGGACCAAAAAATGTAAAATATGACAGAGTCGGATATAAAAACAGTAAAATGTAGTAGATCGGTTTGTTTTCTGAAAGTACTTTTCGTATCAGCCATACCAGCAATGGCAGGGAAGCAAAAGCAAATGAAAATGCCGGGTACAAAGGAAGAAGTCCATATATAAAGCTAAAAAGTACTACAATCCATTCATATTTTTTATAAGATTCCTTTAACAGGTCTTTTCCCAAGAGAATTCCTGAAAAAAGAGCTATGAATATTTTCAGAAAATAACCAATAATATATGCAGCAAAGTTTGGAAAAATCATATATAAAACCGCATATAAATAGAATTCTGATAAAAGGAAATTTCTATCAATTCCACCTAGAAGCGGAAGAGTAATATTATGGGAAAAGAAGGCATTATTATCCTTTAGTAGTTTGTAATCGGCTATATGTATATCCAGGTTATCGTGTACTCCAATATATGTATGAGCCTCACCTGCAATTATAAATGTGAGAGCCTCTATTATTAAAATTGCTATTATTAAAATATAGTACCAATTAGATAAAATTTTGT
>JAILEJ010000446.1 GCA_024688095.1 Butyrivibrio sp. | reverse complement strand
TTACAGTAACAGGTACTGAAGATTCAACAGCAGTTAAGCCTGTATTTATCGGACAGTTTACTTCTGCTGGTGACAATAATGATGTTCTTGAAACAATAGTTACAGATGGAACCGGTGATTATCAAATTGCTATGTCAAATACTAATACAATTTCAGGTTTAGGCACTAGTACAGATATGCAGTATACCTTAAGTTGTACAAGTACAGGTTCATTAGCTGGTAAATATTTAATTGTTAGAAGCGTAGAAATAAATGATACAGAATATGATTGTTCAGATGTAAGTGCAGTAGCTATAACATCGAATTTTAATTTGGATATAATTGATAGTACTGATCCTTATGGAATCCTTCAGCAGATGGGTGCTACTGATACTGATGGCGATGGAAAATATACTTTTGATACAGCTTCTATTATCCGAGAGATAAACGTTAATTTCACTATTTCAGATATTCCATATATTCCAGAAAAGCTTTATACACAGAAAACATCTGTTTCAGATGGTAAGTATTCACAGCGTTGGGTATGTCTTGTAAGTAAATCTGATCTTGCTAATTATACAAGTGCAACATTTACAATTACACGTGCCAGCGATAGCAAGAAAATGACTAAGTCAGTTACAACAGCTTATAAGTCAATTAGTGCAAGCGGCAGTGGCATATCATATGATGGATATTATTGGGTTTGCTACTCTATGACAGGTATACCTGAGAACGTAACCTTAACAGGTTCTATTGTGTTAAATGAAAAGAGTCAGTCATAAATAGAAAATAGAATAATTGAATGAACAGAATAATTTAAAATGTTTCATGATGATAAAGGCTTGTAATATTTTACAAGCCTTTTTTATTTATACAAACCATATAAATGTAGCAAAATCCAGCAAAATACAGTTTTCAAAAGCGTTTCAAATGGCACAAAAAGTGAGCTTTTAAACGTGTCATAAAAATGGCAAAAAAATTAAGAAAAAAACCAAATATTTAACTATAATTTCATTGACAATAAATGCCCCTAGAGGTTAGAATTGTAGTAGAAATTTTGTGCAAATGTTTTGTGCATTATTTAATAGTTATAATAACATTATGAATAACAGGAGGTATTATTGAAAGTGAAAGGTAAAGCTTTTAAGAGAACGATAGGAATATTGATGCTTTTTGCACTCGTATTTACTATGGTGGGTGTCTATGATGGGGGAAAGACAGCTAAGGCTGCCGATGAGACAACAACAAGTGTTTGGAGCGGCGAACAGGCAATGGTAGAAGGTGAAACAAACATTGGTGTTGGAGGAGCATCTTTTGAAGGATATTCAAGTATATCTGAAGTTACTATTACTTATTCTATAACTAATACTGAAGACTATTATTGCTCTTTTTTCTATAATGGCTGGAATTGGGTTGGTTTAACATCAGGTACTAATGAATCTACATTAGTTCCTACTTCAGATCAACTTGAAGGAATGAAAACAGGAGGAATTAATGTTCAGGGTTCAAATATAACCATAACAGATATTTCAGATACTGGTGTAAAATCTGATGATTATTCTCCATATTTCAGAACTAAGTTTAATTGGAGCAATGAGAAGGTTTTACAGGTAGAGGAAAGTGGTACTTATGAAATTACTTACACTGATTTGGGTATAGAATCATTTAATAGTTCTAATGTTGATTTTTCTTTTACTTGTGCAAACCCTGGTTCATTGGCAGGAAAAGGATTTAAGTTAGATAGTATTACAATTAATGATACTGAATATACGGGAACATCAGATTTATGGAGCGTTAGTGAGTTTTCATCAGCTATTAACGATACTCTATTCAATACTTGGGGAGATAATTTTGGCATTTTAGGTGAATTTGGAGGAAGCTATTCCAGTACAGCTAACAGAATGGTTTTGGAAAACGATATTGCGATTAATAATGTAGGTGTTAAATTCACTATTATGGATTATATTCCAGGAGAACTTTACACACAGAAAACAGACGTTTCAGGTGGTGTATATTCACAGCGTTGGGTTTGTCTTGTAAGTGAAGATGATCTTGCAAGTACCAAGAACGCAACATTTACAATCACACGTGCTAGTGATAGTAAGAAATTGACTAAGACAGTTACAACAGCTTACAAATCAATTAGTGCAAGTGGAGATGCAATAAGCTTCGATGGTTATTATTGGGTTTGCTATTCTCTGACAGGTATCCCTGAGGGTGTAACCTTAACAGGTGCCATTGAGTTAAACTAACAGAGCTAAGCGTAGTAAAAAAATAATTATTAAATAATTATTTTAAAATAAAAATATAATATAAATATGAACTATAATAAATAAAAAAATTGGAGGAAAATTTATAATGAAGAAAGCATATATTGAGCCAGAGGTAGAAGTAATTAATTTTAGTACAGAGGATATTATGACAGATTCATCATTAACAACCAATGATGGTACTTATGATTATGATGGTGATGGATATAGTGATGATCTCTTCCAGTAAAAACATTTACGTATAAAATTAAGCTTATAATATATGATTAATTAAGGGTGAAAGTCTGCAAGTGATTGTGGACTTTCATCTTTGTGTAAATGGAACTTTTTGGCATTGGATTAGCATAGGAATGGAGA
>JAILEJ010000412.1 GCA_024688095.1 Butyrivibrio sp. | reverse complement strand
ATCAAAGCCCATCGACCTTAGGTATTTTATGAAAAAAACAGCCGTATCTTTGGTATTAGCTACACTTCGCCATCCGGGATCAGCTATATATTTCCCTTTAAGCGTATAGGTTTTCCCAAGGCAACTGACTTCTGCAACAGTTTCCTTATATTTGCAAGGAGCTGATACACTCTCGGCAATCCTTGTAGCTGCAAGCTGCAATATTTTCTTTTCCCCTTCAGGAAGTGCTTCAACATCTGTCGACCTAATTGTTTCAGTTGGGATGATTGCATGGTGATCAGAGACCTTTTTGCTATTAAGGATCTTTTTGAAATTAAGCTCATCCGTTCTCCAATCCTTAGCATCCCTGGAATAAGCTATCGCATGGGCGCCATGATAATTGCCGAGATTGGTGACTTTGATAGATTTGACTCTGCAGATAAAATCCTTGCCTATGCAGGTTTATCGCCATCCACATATCAATCTGGACAATTAGATAACTGCCATCCAAGAATGGAAAAGCGTGGTTCCAGATATCTACGATATGCTCTGTTTAACGCCACTATTTACGTCTGCCATTGGGATTCGACATTCAATGCTTACCTTGCAAAAAAGCGAGCCGAAGGAAAGCACTACTATGTTGCTGTATCCCATGCAACGAAGAAGCTCGTGAGACTGATATATCAGCTTGAGAAATCTCATCAGTCATACAACAAAGCAGCTTAACTAATTCCATACAAATCTTCTTTCAAGAGCATCTAATCTAAAACGATGCTCTATTTGTCATGCAGTTTTCAAGGTGCTGAATACGATGAATAAGTCATCGTCGCTCTATTTAAAACTTTTCTGTTTTAAAACATTTTTATTGACTTTCTTTAATAGTTAGTCTCATTTTAAAAGTCTTCGAAATCACCCGGATCAAGTCCAGCATCTTCCAGTGCCTGATATTTCTCTATATAGTCCATGGATTCAAATTCATCTGCATCTATCCCCGCTTCTATAAGAGTATCTTCAAGCCCCATGTCATCATCGTCCATATCGGCATCTTCATCATCCGAATATAACGCATCCATTATAAATGCCTGTTCTGATGGATCTATCTTTCCATCATCATTAAGGTCAAAGGGTGTATTATTGAAAAAATCAAATGGTCCAAACATGTTATTCTCTCCTCTCCTGATTATATTATTCTGTTTATACTGCCTGCCTATCCATAAGATCCTCTATTACTGATTCTAATGCTCTTCTATAGGATTCCTTGGTTACCTTGAGTTCTCCTGAAAGTGTCCTTGCATCATACGCATTAGGTAGAGTTACATCATTTTTGCATTTTTCTATAATACTGCTGTAATCTCCAAGCTGGTTCACCTTATGAGGACAGGCTCCGAGAATGATTGCACTGAATCTGCTACCATATGAAATTCTTCCGGCAAACTCCTTGATCTTTTCATATGAAGTTTCATATACAAAATCTTTTCTCTCAAAGCCGTATGTCTTGGCAATACCATTCATGATCTTCTCATCCAGGGCACATTCTCCCAATACGAGAATTTTGCCTCTCTGTCCAAGTAACGAATGTCCTGTGCCGTCTTTGCTATTTTCCACTTTTTTCCCACTGTTGTTTTCTACCCTATGGTTTCTTATTTCTACCAAAGCCCTCTTATATTCAGCATTTTCAGCTTCAAGTTCCTTCATCTTTACTTTATCAACAGTATTGAATTTTTCAATAATTCCAAGTAGTTTTCCTGCATAATCCTTCCAATGCTCTATCTGCTCATAAAGAAGTCCTATTGTTATTTCATTTTCCATTGCGCTCATATGAGGTTCCTCTGGAGTATCTAAACCATTATCCTCCACCTCAGGCGCAATTTCTTCCTGACAAACAGGTTCATCATAAGCTATATTCAATCCTTTTATAATATCTTCCATGATACTGCTTCCACTTTCAGCATTGCTGGATTTTATAAGATATTCCTGTTCATCAAATATATGGGAATGCTTCCTTTTAGAAATTTTATTGTCATACTTTATGCGAAGCATACCTATATTTTTATGGATATTCTTCTTGTTTTTGTGGTAATGACTGGCAACACTACCTGCCAACTCTTTCATTGTACCGCAATAATGCCCTGTATATCCGTTTCCATTATTCAGCAGTGATATCATGATAGGATCACCATAAAAATTCATAAATCCGCTGTCAAGCCAAAGGTATACCGTATCCCTATCTGGCTGCATCTTGCATGAACATTTATTATCTATATAGAATTTTGTTGATTCCTCATTAGTCACAAACTTTTTAATTGTCAATGGATCAGGTACATCCATACCACTTAGCCTCGCAATTCCATTAATAACACCATCAATATCATCAATTACAACTCCATTATCAATAACAAACTCTGCCATGTAAATACCCTCCATACTAATAATATAATCACCTTGTCGTCTATCTTTTCTATTTCTATTTCTTTTCTATTTATTCACTTTAACTATAATCTATTTGGTGTCCAACAAAACTCCCAACTGTATAGATCATGTTACCATTCGCACTTTTCTATGAGCTTTTTCTATGAGATAAAATAAACCCATTTTACCCGTAAAACATGGTAAAATGGGTTCTTATTATAATCCAAAAATAATTTTAAGTAGGAACTTAACTACCGCTGCCGCTGCGAAAGCAACCACTGCCATGATGCTATACTGCACAGGCTTTGGCAGATTTGATTTTCTTTTATGTTTTTTGAACTTGTATAAAAGTCCTGTAATCGGCTTATTTGCTGCTATTACAGAACTTTTATTTGTATAAATTATAAACTATATCATGGAATCATCGAGCCAGAACAATGGCTCATCATAGCAATCAAAATTCCTATTGTAATACCCAGGTGATTCCCTTGGCCATACGAATGTCCGCATCTTTAAAATGATTCCCTGGATTCATTTCGAAAACTGTATCTATCCCCATATTCTTGTATTTTTCGTATATTTGAGTTGTTCTGTTTTCAACCGTTCTCAAAAGCTGATTCCTTGTTTTAGCTTCTTTATCTCCAAGCGAGAAATATACCTTTTCCGGTTTCTTAATAAAATTGTTAGTATCTGTAAACTCTATAAAATCAGGAAACCACATGGATCCTGAAGCACTTACAGCCGCACTGAACATATCAGTCTTATATAAACTGTAAACAGCAAATAGACCAGCCAAAGAGTATCCGGCAATAATAACCTTTTCAGGATTCATTACCAGATTGTCTTTTATAGTTGGAATGATATCTTTTATCAGTTTATCCAGATATTTATCTGCCCCACCGGTACATGGACCATCGTTCTTGTAAAGAGGAGGACAGTTCCATGGTGACATCTCATCATCCCAATCAATGTCACTAACAACTGCAAGACAAAAATTTTTTTCCATCATGTTCTTGAGTGCAGAATAAATTTCACTTCCATTACCTTGAAATGTATTAACTATAACAAGTGTAGACTGAACTTCTTTTTCGCCATATATATAAATATGCTTTCCATCAATTATCATTTTTATTATTTATCCTCTTGTTACAATTCCTTTTTTGAGCTGAACCAGATATTCATCATATGCCATATAGTCTTCCTTCTTCTGTGACATACAAAACCTCCTGCTTAAATTTACTTTGCTACTTTTCTGTATGTAAGATTTATCAGAATCCCTTTTTATTGTACTACATAATTGACTCACATTAGCAATATTCTTCAAATAATACATGCTTCAAAGCTAATTTGAATATATTTTTATAAAAAATTTATTTTACATATGATTTTTTACTATGTATATTTATGTCTATCTTTCAATGTTTATTCGTATAAATATTATATTGTTACAAATCATTATATGTCAGGAGGGCAATCAAATGCCAAATGGTTCTTCTAATGGAAATGAATCCTTAAAATATCTGAGTAATATTCATGAAAACAATGAGCATGTTATCCAGACTAATGACAACTTAACTAAAGAAAATGCTCTAAAACTTGCCCTTGGACACAGACTTCGCTCTCTTGAAAACATAGAGGCCACTCAAGATCAGCAAGCCAGACTTGCTGACACTGAATATGTGGCCAAAATTCATAACACTATAGAAAGGAATAAGCATGAAATATCTTTTGGATTCCGTTCAATCAATTCAATTCTTACATCATTAGATTCTTTAAAAGCTGCTCAGCTTGCTGAAAAAAACGGAGTAAATATTTTACCTGCTAAACAAACCCATCCTGAAATAAAAAAGCTTGAACTTCACAGTTCACTGGGATCAAGATATGCAAATCAGGGATCTGATGTACTAGAGTTTGATATGGCTGGAAGCGGATTCAAGGAACCTCCAAAAAGATACAAATATTTTACCGGTAAAGGAAAATACAAAATGAAATATGCTGATGGAACAGAAAAGGAATTTAACTTTTCTAAAGGACATAAGACAATCAGCAAATTTGAAAGATTTCTTGGATTTTTCAAAAAAAGTTATATTCACAAAAAGAAGAAAAAATACGAAGAATATAATAAAGAATATGATGAAGCTTTCAAAGAATATGAGGAAACCTATGGGTATAGAATTCCTATTGAGAATAAAGTCCATAAATATATACGTATGAAATCAACAACAAATGAACTTGGTGCAACAAAAACCAAGTACTCACTGGCAGGGCCTCTTGGATTACTATCTAAAGGAATCTTAAATATCGGAACCTATGGAATTACAAATCTTCAGAAATATGTAAGAACGCTTGGAAAAAATTGGCTTACACCAAGGCTCGATAAAATGAAAGAAGAATATGAGAAAGATGGTGAAGACGCACTTTCTAAAATGAAACCTATTCATATAATTGTAAACTCTCATAGTAGGGGTGCTGTAGCCGCTACTCCTGCTATGCTTGCAATAAATCAGTGGATATACTCCACCTATCCGGAAAAAATAGCAAATATGGTTAAGTTTGATATAAGAAGCAATGACCCTGTTCCAGGAAGACCTTCAACAATTATTCGTGGAAATACAAGACTTATAAAAAAAGCCGCCTTAAAGGGGAATATCACCGGTACAGGAATATATGACAAGGATGGAAATGAACTTACAGATAAAGAAGTAGCAAAGGACAATAAAAGGCCATTTGAAAAAAGAAAAGGAGTTTACCGCGCTTTAAATAAAGAAAACACAAGGCATACAGTTGTATACTCCATGCAAGCAGATTACTCATTCTTCTTTAGACCGACAGAATTGATATCAGCTGACAGATTAATCATTACCCCTTTTACTCACAGTATTAACCTTACCACCACGGGAGATACAAAAAGAGTTTCCGATGATAAAACCAAACAAATGCATCATGAAGCATTTGTAGATTTCAAAAATAACCAGGCTTACAGACAGGTTGCAATAAATGATCTTACAAAAGGTGTTTACATTGTTAATGAAAACAGCCAGCTTATAAAATTAGATAATGCGGAACAGTTCGATAAGATAATAGAAACTTATGTAAAAGATGCCTCAATAATACACACACAGTATCCAAGAAAACGTGTTCTTAAAAGATTAGTAAGAAAATGGTTTGAAAATAATGAAGAAAATCAGTCATGATAAAAGAAAACATATCATGCCCATAAAAAGGTGACCACCTCAAATTGAAGTGATCACCTTTTATCTTGATCCAATTTAACTATTTGACCTGTTTCAAAATTTAAATAAATTATTATTTTACTATACCTGCATGTCTCAACTTCTAATTATGACAGCAGCTGCGTAATCATATCATAGTCATATGACTCGGAAGCTTCGATTATCTTATCCCAAAGTTCTTTTTGAGATTCTGGAATGCTGTAGGATTTCATTTCTGAAAATACCTTCTCCAAAATATCGATATCCATTTCTTCAGCACCTGTACGAATTTCTTCAAATGCCCTTTCCATCATTTCAGCATCCGCCTCCGGCAATTCCTGATTTTCATGTTCTTCTGTAAAGACTTCTGCAAGTGATTCTCGAAAACTTCGATATTCTGTAATGAACTCTCTGTGTTTTTCCTTAATATAATTAATATCACCACTTTTACCTGCATTTTCCAATAGCTGTGCCTCCTCACCGAAATTTGCAGCCCCAATAAGCCTTGCAGAGCTTTTTAGTGAATGAACCTTTATAGTGTAATTCTTCCAATCTTCTGCTGCATATAAACTTTCGAACTCATCAGCCTTACTGTCTATAGAAGTATAAAAAATCCTAAGTAATGACATGTAATCATCTACTGTTCCGCTATTCTCTATTCCAAAGGAAATATTAATCCATTCCTGTTCCAAAAGTGGATTAAGAGTATCTGGAATTTCCTGAGAACTTTCCTCCATTGTGGTACCATCTACCTCAATCTCTATAATCTTTTCCTTTGGAAGATAGTGCATTATCATTTCTTCCAACTGCTGTGAATCAATCGGTTTTGTCAGATAATCATCAAAGCCAGCCTCTATATACTTTTCCCTTGCACCGGATATGGCATTTGCTGTAAGACAGATCACAGGCGTATCCTTATTGGGATCATTCTTCCGTGCGCGAAGCTCTTGAAGTGTTTCGATGCCATCCTTTTCAGGCATCATGTGATCAAGAAAAATAATATCATATTTTTTGTCAGACAAAAGAGCCAGTCCCTCATCCCCACTCTCTGCCATATCAATCTGTATGCCAGTCTTTTTCAACAAACTCTTAAAAACCATAAGATTCATAGGATTATCATCAACCATAAGAGCGTTGGCATTAGGTGCAGAAAATCTTGCCTGATATTTCTTCTTTTTCATAAGATTAGCTCGGTAGGATGCCTCATAATCTCCCAGCTTTTCCCAACTAATAATCTGCTGTTCGATACGAAATGAAAATACGCTGCCTTCACCATATACACTGCTTACATCCAGATTGCTATCCATCATTTTCAACAGACTTTGGGTTATGTTCATTCCAAGTCCTGTACCTTCAATATTACGGTTGCGTTTTTCTTCTATACGCTCAAACTTGGTAAAAAGCCTCTCTATATCCTCAGGCTTTATTCCTATTCCGGTATCACTGACTGATACTTTCAAAAATAAGCTGTCAGACTTAGACGGATTTATTTCATAATCCACTGCAAATATAATGCTGCCTTTTTCTGTGTATTTTACTGCATTTGTCAGAATGTTTGTTATAATCTGCTTGATACGAATTTCATCGCCACATAGGATTTTGGGAGTGTCAGGATTAAATTTTAGATTTAGGACGAGCCCCTTATCATCGGCTCTTGTCTGAACCATATTTACAAGATCGTTTAGAACAGAAGAAAGATCATATTCCACCGGAATAATTTCCATCTTTCCTTCTTCAATCTTGGAAAAATCGAGAATGTCATTAACTAGTCCAAGCAATGTATGACCAGCCGCCTTAATACTTTCTGAATAAGCAAGTACATTATCATCATCACTTTCACGCAGAATCATTTCGTTCATTCCGAGAACAGCGTTTATAGGTGTACGAATCTCATGTGACATATTTGACAGAAAAGCAGTCTTTGCATTATTTGCCGCAATTGCAAGCTCTGACTGGCGCTGTATCAGTTCATCAATCTCATTACTTACAACAAAAGAGTGAAGCAGACTAGAACCAATCATGTATCCAATTGTGTAAAGCGGAAGGAATGGATACGGAATTTGTATAAGAAGAAGTGTAGAAACAGCAAGTCCGAACAAAAAGATAGCCCTATAGCGGTTTTTGGAGTCGCCTTCCGCATGTGGGATTGCTCTTAAAGTATAAACTGAAGTCAAAAGAAGTAGCACAATTTGGAACACGAGCTGTATATGTCTCGCTGGACATGCATGATATATTCCATCTTCATCAAACCAAAAGAGAACAGGGGTAAAGAAATTAACAAATGTTATTGTAACAACAACAACAAAACAAATGCGTCCTGCAAATGAAAGAAAGCGGCTGAAAACATTTTTTTCTCCAAGATAAGTAACCACATACTGAGTCCAAAAAAGAACACCAACAGCCATGGCAACATAATATATAAGGGTATCTATAAACAGTAAGGTTGTAAGATGCAGACTGTCAAGGATTCCCCAAAGAATGTCTGTGATATAATACGCCATAATACCACATAAAAATCTTCTGTATACCTTCATTTCAGGAAACTGTCGTTTTTTATTTCTACCAAAAAAAATGTCGAAATTTTCTATAATAAGAATAACAGCAGCAAGTATTCCTACTAAAGCATACCAATACATATTGACCCTACCTCTCCATAATACGATAGATTGAATGATTATCAGAAATCTGTCATCCTTTTCCAATTATACAAAAATGGAAAAATTATCATATCATCGAATCTGTGAAGCTGTTTTTATTTCAATATCTTCATACGATGCCTGCTCGTTCCAGGCTGACATTATTTTGTTTGCAATACTATCCGAATCCGTAATCTGCACCATGGGAATCATTACAAAGAACTGATTAGTTTTGTTTTGCATAATAATATCGCTTTTCTCAAGTGTTTTCTTTAGGACTTCACCAAAAAAAGAAACCGCATCATTAAGAATATCTTCTTCAACAGACGATTTTGCAGATACAATAAACAGAAGAAGCAGTACTTTGGTCCCGAATCTACTGTTATAACGCTCTATAAATCTAAAAATCGTAGAAAAAGCATCAGCTCCAAGTATCTGAGCATCTGCCCCCTGATTTCTCTCTTCGGTAATTTTTATAATTCTGGAAAGCTCCTCATCAAGATTCTGATCATTATCGTGAAAAATCCTGGTATCTTCATATATGTTATATCCATGTTTACCATTATGCTTAGTACGGTACATCGCCTCATCTGCCATCTTAAAAAGCTCATCATAATCCGTACCATATTCCGGAACCATTACTGCTCCCAAAGATATGCCAAGTGGAATACCATGGTCAGCTCCCATAAGTAGTTTGGCCTCTATCTCAAGTTTTTCATTTAAACGCGAGGTAAGCGCAGATACTGCATCAGATCCATGCACGCCACAACAGTAGAACAAAAATTCATCTCCGCCAATTCTACATAGAATATCTCCTTCTCTTGTACTGGCTCTTGCAAGTTCAGCGAATCCTCTTAATACCCTGTCTCCCATTTCATGTCCATACAAGTCATTAACCAACTTGAAATTATCTAAATCAAGCATCAAAAGAGCACCGGAAACACTATCCAGAATTCCTCTGATTCTGGCAACGCCTTCGGCTTTATTCAAAAAACCAGTTAATCTATCCTTTGTAGCGTCTTCTGTTAAACTTACTATCTTTTTACTGTTATCAATGGTATTTCTGATACGACTTATCAGTACATCCCGATTAAAGGGCTTGTGAATATAATCCGCAGCCCCCAGTTTTAAACCGTTACGCTCGGCTTCATAATCTGATTCCCCGGTAAGAAAAATAACCGGAGTTTGTGGTTTATTCAGTTTTTTCTCTAGTTCCCGAAGAGCTATTAATGTCTTAAATCCATCCATCTCCGGCATTATAACATCCAGTAAAATCAGATCTGGAGAGTTCTTTTCCAAAAATGTCAGAAGACTCTTTCCTGAAGGAAGACAACTGACTTTCATATCCTCAGACGCAAGCATTGTTCTTGCGCTTGTCAGACTAATAGCCTCATCGTCAACTACTACAATCCAATTTTTCATATATTTATTATCCTCTTTAAATGCTATTCGTGTCAATAATAACTACTAATCTATAGCACCTACATGCTGCACGCATTTTGCAGCTGTAATACACCCCTGCTTTGCACATTCTTCAATAGTCATATCATTGCAAAGTCCATAAATAAAACCAGCAACAAATGTATCTCCCGCTCCTGTTGTATCCACGGCCCTTTCTACAGCGCAAGCCGGAATACTAATACAGCCATTTTTGTTCCAGACGTTACAACCATTCTTTCCCTTTTTTACAATTAAATTAGTAGTTCCCAGGTCAAGTATATTCCTTGCTGCCTCTGCCTCTTTCATGTCTGATAAAAGCTCAAGTTCTTCTTCATTTGGAAGAAAGTAATCTATATATTTAAGTAGTGGACCTATATCCTTGATTTTCTCAGATTTTTTTGGTTTTACCATATCAACTACCAGAATTCTTCCAGGCTTTGCTTTTATTTTTTCAAAAATCATCTCCGCTGATGCAATATCTATAACTGGTGATGCAAATAAATCTGAAAAAGAGACAATGTCGGCAAAATCATCTGCTTTACGAAGCACATCTTCTTTAGATAATCGTCTTAGACTGCTTACAGGATTAGTCAGAAATCGTCTCTCACCATGTTGGTCATATAAAACCACGTTAATTCCGGTAACAAGGTTATCTTCAACAACCACAAATCCAGTGTCTATATGCTCATTTATAAGATGCGCCAGTATTCTGTCACCAGTCTCATCATTTCCAAGTTTTGTAACAAGAGATGTCTCCACACCAAGTCTGCTAAGAGTTACAGCTTCATTATGTCCATTACCACCATACGTCATTTTTATAGTATCCATTGGCATGGAACCTTTTTCAACTAATATATCTCCAATTGGTCCAGCAAGGACATCTACAAT
>JAILEJ010000390.1 GCA_024688095.1 Butyrivibrio sp. | reverse complement strand
GAATCCTCAGAGTTAATTGTTTTTGCGGCAGCTTCGATGACAGAAACTCTTACGGAAATTGAGGAAAGCTATGAGGCAGCTCATCCAGGAGTTGATATTATTTATAATTTTGATTCATCAGGAACATTAAAAACACAGATTCAGGAAGGCGCAGACTGTGACCTCTTTATCTCAGCAGGTCAAAAGCAGATGGATCAGCTTGATATAACAGCAGATGCAGAGGTCAATACAGAAGGACTTGATTATGTGGATGATGCCACAAGAGTAAATCTTTTGGAAAACAAAGTAACACTTTGTGTACCGGAATCTAATCCAAAGAACATTACTGGATTTGATGATTTAACAAAAGCCTTTGAGTCAGGAGACTTTTTATTCTGTATGGGAAATGCAGATGTCCCTGTTGGACAATATACGCAAAAGATTCTTGATTATTACGGCCTTTCTGAAGAAGAACTTTCTGGAGCGGGAATGATTACTTATGGAAGTAATGTAAAAGAGGTTACTACTCAGATATTGGAAGAGGCAGTTGACGCAGGAGTTATATATTGTACAGACGCTTATAGCGCAGGACTTAACATTATTGATTATGCTACAGCAGATATGTGTGGACAGGTTATATATCCTGCAGCAGTTTTAAAAACGGCAGAAAATGTTGATGAAGCACAGGCTTTTCTTGATTATCTTCAGACAGATGAAGCAATGTCTGTATTTGAAGAGGTAGGATTTAGCAAAGTAGAATGATTTAAATGCAGGCAGAGCAAAGGAAAGCCCTGCCTGCATAATAAAATTAAATAAGACGGAGGAACAGAAGATGGATTGGTACCCTTTGTGGAATTCACTTCGTATTGCAGGAATTGCCTGCGTGATCGTCTTTTTTACTGGAATATTTGCAGCATATTATGCCTATAGACTGCCGGGTATATGGAAAGGAATACTGGATGCTGTGCTTACACTTCCTATGGTGCTGCCTCCAACAGTTTGCGGATATTTTCTGCTGCTTATATTTGGAGTAAAGCACCCAATAGGACATTTTCTGCAGCAGTTTGGAATTCAGTTTGTAATGAGCTGGTATGGAGGAATACTTGCAGCGGTTGTAGTTTCTTTTCCTTTAATGTACAGGACTGCAAGGGGAGCATTTGAAAGTTTTGATGAAAACCTGGCCCATGCTGGAAGAACCCTTGGACTTTCAGAAAAATATATTTTCTGGAGAATCAGGATGCCGCTTTGCAGACAGGGAATACTGGCAGGAACTGTTCTTTCTTTTGCAAGAGCACTCGGAGAATATGGTGCAACCAGCATGCTTATTGGATATACTCCGGGAAGAACTGCAACAATTGCAACTACTGTTTATCAGCTTTGGAGAGTTAATGATGATGCCGGAGCAATGATTTGGGTATTTGTAAATCTTGCAATCAGTACTGTAATTCTTATTGCGGTAAATCTGCTTGAAAAAAAGCATGGCTAAGGTTTGAAGATAACCTGCAAAATATTAAATGCAAAAATATTCTTTATACCTGAAAGGTAAAAAAGATGGGATTATCAGTAAATATAAAAAAGAAAACAGGTGACTTTTTTCTTGATGTTTCTTTTGAAACAGAAAATAGCGTACTTGGTCTTCTTGGGGCATCAGGCTGCGGCAAGAGTATGACACTTAAATGCATTGCAGGAGTAGAAAAACCTGATGAAGGAAGGATTGTATTAAATGACAGAGTCTTATTTGATTCTGAAAAAGGAATCAATCTTCCACCTCAAAAAAGGAAAGTTGGCTATCTGTTTCAGGACTACGCACTGTTTCCAAATATGACTGTGCTTCAGAATGTAAAATGCGGCTCAAAAGATTTGGGAAAGGCAAAGGAATATATAAAAAAATATGCTCTTGAAGGAACTGAGGATTTGTATCCGGATCAGCTTTCGGGAGGTCAGAAGCAGAGGGTGGCACTTGCAAGAATGCTTTCCTCAAACCCAGAAACAATACTTCTTGATGAACCTTTTACAGCGCTTGATAACTTTTTAAAGGCGAGGCTTGAAAGACAGATAATGGAAGTTATAGAAGATGTAAAAGCGCCGATTATCTTTGTTTCTCATGATAGAAACGAAGTTTACAGATTAACAGATACAATAGCAGTAATGGAAAATGGTCACATAGTAGATATTTCTGAAAAGCATGAGCTTTTCAAATCTCCCAAAACACTTGCATCTACGCTTCTTACAGGCTGCAAGAATGTTACAAGACTTAAAAGACAGGAGAATGGAAATTATTTTGCAACTGACTGGGGAATAAAGCTTTGCGATGCTCCTTTTAAAGATAAGGAATATCGTTTTGCAGGCTTTAGAGCCCATGACCTTAAGATGGTCACAAATGGAAATGAATTTGGAAAAGAGAATATACTTCACAGCGAAATTGTGCGTGAGGTTGAAGATACCTTTTCTGTGGTGATTCAGTTTTTTCCGAAGGGACTTGAAGAAAAAACTGAGTATTCACTTCTTACTTATGAAACAGACCCTTCCATGTGGAATGATATTAAAGAGAATATGGATGGAAGGACTATTACAATGCAGATTCCGGATGAAGCGATAATCTGGATGAGTGAATGATTTGGGGATAAGCAAATGCAAGATACGTATGGAAGAAAAATTGAATATTTGCGAATCTCTGTGACAGATAAATGCAATCTTAGATGCAGGTATTGCATGCCGCCTGGAGGAGTCCCCGGGATTCCGCATGAAGAGATTTTAAGACTTGAAGAGATAGCACGCCTTTCCGGGATAATGGCCGGAATGGGGATAAAAAAAATAAGACTTACCGGTGGAGAGCCACTTGTTAGAAAAAATGTGACAGGCCTTGTGCGTAGTATGCATGAGTACCCGGAGATAGAGAGGCTTGCAATTACAACTAATGGAGTTATGCTTCCGCAGCTTTTGCCGGAACTTATAGATGCAGGTCTCACTAATCTTAATATAAGTATTGATACACTTGATAGGGAAAAATATCAGGAAATAACAGGATTTGACAAACTTGAAGATGTAATTTCAGGGATAGATAGTGCCTATGAAAATGGAATGGAGATAAAGCTTAACTGTGTTCCCTGCAAAGGCTTAAATGATGATGAATTTACAAGACTTGCAGGTCTTTCAAGGGATAGAAAAATAGATGTCAGATTTATTGAGCTAATGCCGATAGGACAGGGAAGACTGTTTACAGGCATTTCATCAAAAGAAATATTAGAGCAGCTGGAGGCAGAATATGGTAAGGCAACAGAACTTCCATATATGGGAGAAGGCCCGGCACAGTATTTTGCCTTCGAGGGTTTTAAAGGAAGAGTCGGTTTTATATCACCGATTTCTCATAAATTTTGTGCAGATTGTAACAGGTTAAGGCTTACTTCAGATGGCCGTTTAAAGCTCTGCCTTTATTACAAGGACGGAGTTGATCTTAAAGGACCTCTTCGAGAAGGAGCCTCAGATGAGGAAATACAGGAACTTGTAAAAAAAGCAATATATATGAAACCAAAAGAGCACTGCTTCGGAGAGGCAGATGTACAGGATACTGAGTTAAAGCGTATGAATCAGATAGGTGGGTAAAAGAAAGGCAGGAAAAATGGGAATTATAAAGGCAGTATGTATCAGTGAAAAGAAAGGAACCGCCAAGAGAGATGTAGGAAGCTGCAGACTTATTGAGGACTGGGGCATGGAAAATGATGCTCATGCAGGAAAGTGGCATAGACAGGTAAGTCTTTTGTCCTATGACGAGGTTGAAAAGTTCCGTGCAAGAGGAGCAACAGTTGAAGATGGAGCCTTTGGAGAAAATCTCCTTGTTGAAGGATTTGATTTTAAATCTTTTCCAATTGGAACAATTTTCAAATGCGGTGATGTGCTTCTTGAGATGACACAGATTGGAAAGGAATGTCACTCAGACTGTGCCATTCGTAAGATGGTTGGTGACTGCATTATGCCAAGAGAAGGCGTTTTTGCAGTAGTACTAAGAGGCGGAGTTGTAAGTAACGGCGATGAGCTTACAGTTGTAGAAAAAAATGGCTACAAAGCAGCAGTACTTGTTAGTAGTGATAAAGGAAGCAAGGGAGAGCGCGAAGATAAGAGCGGCCCTGCGGCAGCTACAGAGCTTAAGGCTGCCGGCTATGAAGTTACAGAGACTGTAATAGTTCCAGATGAAGAGGAAGAAATTTACAAAGAGCTTGTAAGATTTGTTGATGAAAGTAAAGTTGACCTTGTAATTACAAGTGGAGGAACAGGTCTTTCTAAAAGAGACTGCACACCAGAAGCTACAATGCGTGCAGGTGAAAAAAATGTACCTGGTATAGCAGAAGCAATTCGTTATAACAGCCTTCAGATTACATCCCGTGCAATGCTATCCCGTGCAGTTTCAGTAATAAGAGGACATTCTCTTATCGTAAACCTTCCGGGAAGTCCCAAGGCTGTTAAGGAATGTCTTGATTATCTTCTTCCTACACTTGCACATGGCATGGGTATTTTAACAGGCCGCGAAGGTGAATGTGCAAGAACAGATGATAATACTAAATAAAAAGATCAATCTGAAAATAAAAACTATATAAAATAGTTAAGAAAAATCAAAACTATGTAAGCGGTTACATCTAAATATCCGACAATTTAATTTGAAAAAATTGAACAAAAACTTGCTATTATTTTTATATGTTCTACCAAAATATCACTCATGAGAAAAAAAGTGGTATTCTTTAATTGTTAGGTCGAAAATTTGATGATAAAATGAAAGCACTTACATTCTAAAATACATGGCAAAGAGTAATAGGGTATTTTAGTAAAGGTTAGTAGAGACGGTTATTAGGTTATTAGTAAATACGGAGAGGAGATTTCATGCATTCAAAGACAGTAATTTATAAAAATGAAATGAATGAAAAGACAATGAAATTCATTGATAGATATGTCAAGCGTGTAAAAGGCAACCCGCCTGGAAGCTGCCCGCTTGTCGTACAGCTATCTTTTTTGCAGAGTGCACATAGTCAGAGCTGCGGAAAATGTGTTCCTTGTCGTGATGGTTTGCTGCAGGTTGAAAAAATGCTTCGAATGATAGTAAATGGAGAAGCTGACCAAAAGGTACTCGATGATATGATTGAACTTTGTCATATTATTGAAGATACGGCAGACTGTGCAATTGGATATGAGGCTGCAAGAATTGTACTTGAAAGCGTTGAGCTTTTTAAAGACGAGTACATGAGCCATATAAATCATAAACGATGTCAGGCAGAGGTTGGACAGAAGATTCCGTGTATCTCTTATTGTCCTGCCCATGTTGATATTCCAAACTATATTGCACTTATTGGAGAGCATAGATATGCAGATGCAATAAATTGTATCAGATTGGATAATCCTTTCCCTACAGCATGTGCATTTATTTGTGAGCATCCATGTGAAGAGAAGTGTCGCAGAGACTTTCTTGACAGCCCTATAAATATCAGAGGGCTTAAGAAATTTGCAGTAGATCAGATATCTGCAGATCAGGTCAAGGTGCCTGAATGTAACGTAACAACAGGAAAGTGTGTTGCAGTAATAGGTGGTGGTCCTTCAGGACTTACAGCGGCATATTATCTTTCTCTTATGGGACACAAGGTTGTTGTATTTGAAGAAAAAGACCATCTTGGAGGAATGCTTCGTTATGGTATTCCAAATTACAGACTTCCTAAGAATCGTCTTGATCAGGATATTGCAGCGATTCTTTCAAC
>JAILEJ010000383.1 GCA_024688095.1 Butyrivibrio sp. | reverse complement strand
TACAACGCAAAAAAGCCATTTCAAATGAAAAGGCTTTTCTTCGTTTTGTTCTTATGAGGGGGAGGAAGCAAGTACACGTCCGTGTATCTCGCTTCGATGAATATAATATACCATATTCAAAGAATGAGTTTTGAAAGATTTTTTTAAGATTAAGGTACAAATATTCTTAAGAATATTTAGAATATTTTAGATTTATAAAAAATAAAATTATGTACGAATGATTGTAGGACTAATGTGAAGGATCAGATTTTGAACAAGGAGGTAAATGCTATGATTTGTACGGATTGCAATAATTTAAATGGTTACAATAGGATACATTCAATGGACAAGATGAAAAATAGAACGGATGAAAGATTGAATGCGCTTGTTAATAAGCAAAAGAACAATAACGATAGTAATCTTTCCGTTTCAGGAATAGATAATTTGCCGGATGATTTAAAGTCTATATATATAGATTTCACTCAGGATAGTCTTGAAAAGAAGGATTCGTGATAAAAAAATATAGAAAAAAGCGTTAAAATAAAGGATTTTTAATTGCCATATTCACATAAATGCGATAAAATCAATGTGTTGGGTAACAACACTATATATTTTTCTTGGAGGAAATAAAGATGAACAAAACAGAACTTATTGATGCTATCGCAAAAGAATCTGGCCTTTCAAAAAAGGACGCTGGTAAGGCTCTTGATGCACTTACAAACACAATTACAAAGACACTTAAGAAGAAAGATAAGGTTGCACTTGTTGGATTTGGTACATTCCAGACATCTAAGAGAGCAGCTAGAACAGGTAGAAATCCTCAGACAGGTGCTGAGATTAAGATTCCTGCAGCAGTAGTTCCTAAGTTTACAGCTGGTAAGGGACTTAAGGATGCTGTTAATAAGAAATAATTTATTCTAAATATTAAAAAATGGAGATACCATATTGGTAATCTCCATTTTTTATTACTAAAAATATAATAATAGTGTTCTAATTTGTAAAATAGTTATATGTCTAATGAAATTTTTATATAAGAGATTCGAGGCGGTCTATATCTGTTATTTCGATAAAACCTCGTCCAAGCTTTATGAGCTTATCCTGTTCCATTCGTTTTAATATTCTGGCAACAACTTCCCTTGCGGAGCTGATATTTCTAGCAAGTTCTTCCTGAGTAATTGTTAATTTAAGACTATCAGTACGAGCATATTCATCTAATAATCCATTGGCAATTCTTTGATCCATTTTTAAGAAAAGGATCTGTTGCATTGACCACATCACATCAGAAAATCTATTAGCAGTTAACTCATAAATAAAACTATGCAGATAGATGTTTTGAGTATGAAGTCTGGAAAGCAAACTAGCAGGAATTATATATACATAGGAGTCAGTATCAGCAATCATCTCTGTGTCAAAGGTTAATTGATTAATTACACACGCAGCAGAAAGAACATCAATATCTCCTTTATCAAGAAAATACAATGTTATTTCTCTGCCTTCATCTGATTGAACTGTCACACGAATTCTTCCATCGTATAAAACTATCAAACCAAGACATTCACTATGATGATTGTGTAATATTTCGCCTTTTTTATAATGAACAAAACCAGAACTGACAAGTATTTCATTCTGCTCGTCTTTAGTTAGCTTGTCATAAAAAGGAAGATTTTTTAATAATTGTAAAGAATCAGGTTCAGTCAAATAGCCATCCTCCGTTTTTGGGGTTTTTAGTCTGAAGTCCTGGCTGATTTGAATGAACCTGAATTTATAAAAGTATTAGATCATATTCAATAATGAAGCTTTAGGCTGTACACCAACAGATGACGCAACAACTTCACCATTTTTGAAAACCATGAAAGCTGGAATGCTCATTACACCATATTTAACAGCAAGTTCCTGCTCATCATCAATATTAACCTTACCAACTTTAACCTTATCAGCTTCTTCTTCAGCTATCTGTGCTACAACTGGGCTCATCATCTTGCATGGACCACACCATGAAGCCCAGAAATCAACAAGTACAGGCTTATCTGACTTTAAAACCTCTTCTTCAAAATTTGATGCGTTTAATGTTACTTCTGACATATTATTATCCTCGCTTTCATTAAAATATTTGCAATGATTCAATAATTATTAAATTATGATTATTGTTAATTGTGTGTGATTTATTTGCTTGCAGGATAATAATATCAAAATTATTATATCAGTTCTGTGACTTTGTCACAAAGTTTTTTATTTATCCGATAATAAAGGAGTTATAAGCATACAGGATGATTGAAATTGTAAATACAAATATGCTATTCTAGTAGTGTATTTATATATTTTTCTGAATAATGTGACAAAAATATAAAAATTATAGTTAAGAAAGGGGTTATAAAATGGAATTATTAAATGGATTAAAAGAAAGAAGAAGCATTAGAAAGTATCAGGAAGAGGAAATCAGTATAGCTGATATCGAAAAAATAGTTGATGTTGCCAGATATGCTCCAACTTGGAAAAATACACAGACAGCAAGATATAATTTAGTATTAAATAAAGAAACTATCGTTAGAATAGCTGATGAAGCAGTTATGGATAATGAATGGAACCAGAATATAATCAAAGGTTTGTCCGCTCTTGTAATTCAGACAACAGTTGATAAGAGGTCTGGATATGAAAGAGATGGAAGTTTTACAACATCAAAAGGTACACATTGGCAGTCATATGATGCAGGTCTTTCTGGAGAAGCTTTTTGTCTTGCTGCACATGAGTTTGGATATGGAACTCTTATAATGGGAATTTTTGATGAAGCAAAGATAAAAGAAATTGTTTCAATACCTGAGGGAGAGAGTGTATCTGCACTTATTGCTATTGGACATGCAAATGAAGAACCTTCTGTACCTAAGAGAAAAGAAGTTTCTGATTTACTCAGAGTTATTGAATAACAAAAATTAAAAAATGGTGCGATGAATAATGAGTAGAGTAGTACTTATAACGGGAGCTTCAAGTGGATTTGGTTATGAGTTTTCCAAAATTTTTGCAAGTAAAGGCTATGACCTCGTTCTTATTGCAAGAAGTGAAGATAGATTAATTAGTATAAAGAAAAAACTCGAGAAGAAATATTCTATAAAAGTGTATGTTTTAGTACAGGATCTTTCTCTGGAAAATAGTGGAAAGAAGGTATACGATTACACGAAAGATAATGGTTTAGCTGTAGATATACTAATTAATAATGCTGGTTTTGGAGATTATGGCAGATTTGCTGATTCAAGTCTCGAAAAGCAGCTTCAGATGATAAATTTAAATGATAGAGTTCTTACTGAACTTACGCATTTATTTTTGAGAAATATGATAATTAATAAGTCGGGTAAAATACTTAATGTTGCATCAATAGCTTCTTTTGAGGCAGGACCAATGATGTCTGTGTATTATGCAAGTAAGGCTTATGTATTATCTTTTACAGAAAGTCTTGCATGCGAACTTAAAGGGACAGGCGTTACAGTTACGGCACTTTGTCCTGGACCTACCGAGACAGGATTTACAAAGGGAGCCGAGATGCCTGATTCAAGACTTGCTGATTCATTTAGATTTACAAAAGCTTCAGACGTTGCAAGATATGGTTATAAATCACTTATGAAAGGTGAGGTTATAGCAATACCAGGAATACTTAATAAAATGGGTGTATTAGCTGTAAAATTTTTGCCGAGAAGTTTTGTTAGAGATATAGTATATAGGTTTCAACAGTAGTATTCATAAGATTTTTCTTAAAAAAATGGCGAAATATAGGTATTTTGTGTTGTAATATTTTGTGAAGTGCGTTAAAATAGCCTTGTTGGGAAACCATTAAACAAATTTTCTGGAGGGAAATAATATGAATAAGACAGAATTAATCGATGCTATAGCAAAAGAAGCTGGTCTTTCAAAGAAGGATGCAGGAAAGGCACTGGATGCTTTTACAGCTACAGTTACAAAGACACTTAAGAAGAAGGATAAGGTTGCACTTGTTGGATTTGGTACATTCCAGACATCTAAGAGAGCAGCTAGAACAGGTAGAAATCCTCAGACAGGTGCTGAGATTAAGATTCCTGCAGCAGTAGTTCCTAAGTTTTCAGCTGGTAAGGGACTTAAGGATGCTGTAAATAAGAAATAATTTGTAGCACAAATATAATGTGAAGAGAGTCATTTATATGACTCTCTTTTTGATTGCAAATTTTGGTAAAAGATTATTAAAAAGCATCTTTGTCATATAAAAAATAGAAAGTTTATTTAATTAAAAATTAAGGAATGCTGTCTTGACAGTGGCAGCTACATGGATTATTATTGCAAATGCTAATCATTTGCAATAAAATTATTTAGATATGTTGATTATAAATATATATTATATGAAGGAAAAGAGATGTCATATATCACATGTGAAAATCTGGTGCTTGGATATGAGAATCAGATGGTTGTAGAAAATGTAAATTTTAAAGTAAATCAGGGAGATTATCTTTGCATTATGGGAGAAAATGGAGCGGGTAAAAGTACGCTTATGAAAACTTTGCTTCATCTTACTAAAACTTTGTCAGGAAATCTTGTTTATGGCGATGGACTCATGGACTATGAAATAGGTTATCTTCCACAGCAGACAATTGTACAAAGAGATTTTCCTGCATCAGTTTGGGAGATTGTATTGTCAGGAAATATTTCAAGGCTTGGATTCAGGCCCTTTTATAGTAAAGCAGAAAAAAAGAAAGCAGAAGAAATGCTTAAGAAGATGGGTATCTGGAACTTAAGGAATAGTGGATACAGATATCTGTCAGGTGGACAGCAGCAGAGAGTGCTGCTTGCAAGAGCACTTTGTGCAACACAGAAACTGATTCTTATGGATGAGCCTGTTAGTGGTCTTGATCCAAAGGTTACAGCTGAATTCTATCAGCTTATAAGAAATTTAAATCAGGATGGGGTTACTATAATAATGGTGTCTCATGATATTCATGGAGCTCTTGAAGACGCTACACATGTTCTTCATATAGGAAAGCATGAGCAGCAGTTTTATGGAACAAGAGAAGAATATATGAATAGTAAGGCTTATAAGAGCCTTGAAATAATTGATGAAATAGATGCAGATAAGGAGGATGCCAAGCTATGAGTGAAGTAATTATTAAGCTGCAATATTATTTGCAGTATCCTTTTGTTATATATGCGCTTATTGTTGGCACACTTATAGCACTATGTTCATCTTTATTAGGCGTTACACTTGTATTAAAACGATTTTCATTTATAGGTGATGGTCTTTCACATGTTGCCTTTGGAGCAATGGCAATTGCCACACTGATGGATCAAATAGATAAAACAATAATAATTATGCCAGTTACAATAATAACAGCTGTTTTGCTACTTAGGACAGGTCAGAATACTAAGATTAAGGGTGATGCAATGGTTGCAATGCTCTCTGTTGGAGCTCTTGCAGTTGGATATATGATTATGAATGTTTTTTCTACATCTGCTAATGTATCGGGAGATGTTTGCACAACTCTTTTTGGGTCAACATCTATTCTTACTCTTAGTTCATCAGAGGTATGGGTATGTATATTCTTTTCAATCGTTGTACTGATTTTATTTGCTGTTTATTACAATAAAATTTTTGCAGTAACCTTTGATGAGAATTTTGCTAAAGCTACAGGCGTTAAAACTGATAGATATAATCTTTTAATTGCTGTTATCATTGCAATGATAATTGTTATTGGAATGAATTTGGTTGGATCATTGCTTATTTCTGCACTTATCATTTTCCCAGCTTTATCAGCTATGAGAATTTTTAATAACTTTAAATCAGTTGTAATATTCTCGGGTATTATTTCAGTGTTTTGTGCTGTATTCGGGATGCTTGTTTCAATACTTTTTTCAACTCCTGTTGGTTCTACAATTGTAATTGCAGATATTATTGTTTTTGCTGCTTGCTATATAATTGGTATGATCAAAGGCGAATAATAGTGGTTTGAATTTGAACATTGTATTATAATAATTGTATAATTCCAAGTGGGAAGACTTGAAAATAAGTCGATTACAGTAGGTGTTTAATTATGCTGTAATTATGGGATGAAAAGGGGATACTATGACAGATTCTAAGATAAAAAAGCTGGGTTCTTTTATTTTAACAGCTGTTTGTACTTTTACACTGACGGCATGCAGTAGTACAAATGAATATGTTGGAACATATACTTCTGAAAGGGATAATACTGCAGAACTCCAAACACAACTTGGGTTAGAGGAAATGCAGGGGACTCTTTTGGCGGATTATACGTTGGTACTGAACGATGATAAGACATTTAATTTTAATTTTGATGTTGAAACATACCAGGAAGAAATTACTACACTTATAAGTGATAATATTGAAGCATATATAGAAACGGATATGCTTGCTTCAGGGTATACACAGGAACAGATTGATGCAGTTAAGGCTGCAGGTGATGACTATGAAACTGTGAAACAGGCTTATTTAGATGAACTGCTTTCTAATGTTTCTGACACAGCAGAAGCGATGGAAAGTAGTGTTGAAGGATCGTACACAGTAAGCGAAGAGGCTATAGTTCTAACAAAGGATGCAGAAGTATTCGGAACACTTACGATAAATTCAGATGGAACACTTACAATGCTTCTTGATGGTGATGACGCTGAAACGCTTATATTTACACTTCAGGAAGATACAACGGAGAATTAAAAAATACAATTAAATAGGGGATAAAGATGACTATTTTGGGAATGACTATTTATCAGATATTTGCATTTTTTATTATTTATTCTGTAATAGGCTGGTTCCTCGAAGTTACTTTTCATGCTGTTGTAGTCGGAGTAATTACCAATAGAGGTTTTCTGAATGGACCATTGTGCCCTTTATATGGGTTTGGTATGCTTTTGTTAATCGGTACTTTAAATATGATTCCAACTACCGAAAGTGAAGAGCCATCGGCGATAATAGTTTTTTTGGGCGGATTAATTCTTGCAACATTTGCAGAGCTTATTGCTGGTTGGATACTTGACAGAATTTTCCATTTAAGATGGTGGGATTATTCAGATAAACCATTTAATTTTCGTGGATATATTTGTTTAGAGTTTAGTCTGATCTGGGGAATAGGGGCAATCATTGTTATGAAAGTTGCTCACCCTGTAGTTAGCCATTTATCTACAGATCTTATTCCAACCAGGATTGGATGGATTATAATGGTGGTATTATATTTGGCTACATTTGTTGATCTGGTAGTTACAGTTGCAACGATAAATGGATTCAATAAGAAACTTAAAGAACTTGATAGTATATCAAAAGCACTCAGAGAGCCTACAGATGCTCTTAGTAGAACTGTTGCAGAAAATGCAATGAAGACACAGGGAGCTATCGAAGAAACCAGATTACAGGCAACACTGGCTAAAGCAGAATTCAGAGATAAGGCTGTCTCTATTCAACAGATGTCAAAGCAGGAGGTATTTGAAGCTACAAAGGATGCATTACAGCAATCTACGCAGAAGACAAAGGACGCATTCCAGGAAACTACACAGAGAACAAAAGATGTGCTACAGCATTCAACACAGAAGACAAAGGATGTATTACAGCATTCAACTCAAATGACAATGTCTGTGCTTTCAGAATCAAAGGATGAGTTAATTGAGAAATACGAGAGTATAAGTAAAAGTCTTACAGAATCAAAGTTTTTTGGTGCGGGAAGACTTATGAGAGCATTTCCGTATATGAAACACAGAGATTATAAAGAAACAGTTCAGGCATTGCTTGATCGTGTTTCTAAAAAATAAAAAAGGTGTCACTCTAAAATTTTTGGAGTGACACCTTTTTTAGATATACTTGGAAATATGTAAAAAATATTTTATAGTAATTCAAACAGATAAAAATCATTTGTTATCATTATTGTTTTCGTTTTTAGAGGGTAAATCATCGTTATCTGAAGTCTTTTTACTTTCATCGGTTTTCTTATTTTGCAAATATGTCATTAGGTCATGATATAAGAAGTCTACAATTGCAGCAAAAGGAATTGCAAGAAGGATACCCATTACGCCAAATAAACGTCCTCCTATTACCAATGATATTAATATCCATACTCCTGGCACACCAAGTGTTTCACCAAAAAGTTTTGGCTTAATAACGTATCCGTCGACAGTTTGAAGTATGACAGTAAATATCAGAAACCAAACAGCATACCATGGATTAATTAATACTAAAATAAAAGCGCCTATTCCACCGCCTATAATTGGACCAAAGGTAGGGGCTAAATTTGTAATTCCAACAATAACAGATATAAGTATTGAATAAGGAATACCTGCAATTCCCATGAATATTGCATTTATTATTGCAACTATTATTCCATCGAGAATATCAAATCCGATATATCTTGCAAGGATATTGTTACATCTTTTACTAAAGGCCATAAAAGAAACATACTGTTTATCCTTTAAAATTATTCTGAAAAGTCTTTTAAATGCATTTAAAAGATTATGTTTGGCACCTAGAAAATAGATTGCAAGTATGAAACCGATAATTAAATTAAAAAAGCTTTTTCCTATACTAAAGGATGTATTTAATAAGGTTCCCATATGAGTAGTAACATTAGATGAAAAATTTGTAAGTGCATTACTTACAGAATCAGTAAGCTTTGAAATATCAATGTTAAAATTAGCAGCAAGTTCTTTTAAATCTGCAAAAAGAGTTTGCGTAGTGGCAGCATAAGTATCTATATTTGCTATAAATGTAGATAAGCTATCAACTATTTGTGGTATCAGAGCAATGCATAGAAATACTAAACCAAGTATAAAAGTAATAACTGTTAAGAAAACAGATAATGAATTTAGCATTGCTTCATTTTTTATTTTCTCAGATAACCAGCTATTATAAACCTTTAATAATGGATTCAGAATATATGCAATAATTATTCCGGTAAAAATTGGAGATATTAAATTTAATAAAGAAATAATACCATTCCAGAAATGTGGAATATTTGTTAATAATACATATAATACTACAGCACTGCATGCTGCAACAGTATATGCAAACCAGGGTTCTTTTTTGAAGTTCTTGTTAAAATCCATATCGGATACCTCTGCTGTAATTATTATTGTGTTGCTTTCGAATTTCTATTTGTAGAAGCATTTATATAAATAGAAGTTGTGGATAAATGCTCATGGCCTAAAGCCTTTGAAACCTGAGTTATATCGCCACCATTTTCATCAAGAAGATCAAGGGCGAATGTAGCACGCAGACTTCCCGGCGATATGTGCTTGTAGTCAGGAAGAATTAGTTTTCCATATTTTTTGACTAAACGTTGTACACTACGTGGAGTTATACGCGTACCCTTTCTCGAAAGAAAAAGTGCTGTTTCAGAGCCAAGTGGATCTAGTTTTTCTTTCCTATCATCAAGGTAACTAGATAGCATATCCGCCATTTCATCGCGTATTGTGACGTATCTGATGTTATTTTTACCATAAGGAAGTGTAATGGTTTTATCTTTAAAATCTATATCATCAACGTCAAGATCCACTAGTTCTGATACTTTAATTCCAGTATCCAAAATAAGCATAATTATACAGAAATCTCTGGACACTAATCGTTCATGATATTTTTTTTGACGATCAGAGAGCCCCTCACCATTAGCAATTCCATCAAGAAGTTTTAATTCTTCTTCTTTTTTTAGGGATACCATTTTTACCTCATCTATTTTAGGACGTTCTGAGGCCAAAAATGGGTCTGATGTAAGTTTATGCTGACGAATAAAAAATCTATATAAAGCTGACATGGAAGAAAACATTCTATTGATAGCACTTTTGGAACGACCATTCGAGTACCATCTGATAAAGTCTTCTGCTTCGTTATAGTCTATTGTTGAAAAATCTTCAAGTGTAATATCAGAGATTTTTTTATCATTAAATCTGTCTATATTGTCATTAATGTATTCAAAAAAGACGGTATAGTTACTGATATATCCGTAGCGAGTAGTGGAGGCTAGATTCATTGCGTTTTTTGTAATATAAGTTGAAATAAATTCAGGAAGATTATTAAGCTTTTCCTGGGTTTTTCGATTCATATCCTGATCACGGGTTGTTTGATATGATGCCATAATTGACCTGCCTCCTTTGTTTAAAAGTGAATTATTGTGTCATTAAATAATTTATCACTGTGTCATAATATAAACAATAGCAGGAGACGTGTTTTAATAGAAAAGTATTAAAAAGTTTATAAATAGTCAATACTAATAGAGTATAATTATACAAATGGCTGGGTAGCCGGCTAATATCCCTCATAAGTTTGAAGCCCATGTATACTTTTTGCATACATGGGCTTCAAGGGTATAAAAACATATAAATTTTTATTTTATAAGTATATTAATAATAGAAATGAATATTCTAAGATTATCCTTTTGAATAAAGAACTTTTAATACAATAGGAGTTGTGATTGAACTTATTATTATCAGAAGGATAACTGCAGTGAAAAATTGGGATTCAAGCATTCCAACCCCTAGTCCTGTCTGGGCAACGATAAGAGCAACTTCTCCTCTGGTCATCATTCCGGCACCAATTTTTAATGAATCTAAAGTGTTGAATTTCAATACTTTAGACATAAGACCACAGCCAACTATCTTTGATAGCATACCAACTACTACAAAAGCAAGTGAGAAAATCAAAATAGTTGTGTCTAAGGATTTTATATCCGTTTGAAGTCCGATACTGCAGAAGAATACAGGGCCAAAAAGCATGTAAGAATTGATATCCATTTTTCTTGAAATATATTCTGAATCATCAAGTGAACATAGTATGATACCAGCAATGTATGCACCTGTGATATCTGCGACACCAAAGTAGGCATCTGCAATGTATGCGAAACTGAACGCAAGAGCCATACCAAGGATAGGAATACGTCTTGTATGTGGATATCTTTTATCAACAAGCTTGAATATTTTGTAGATAATAAATCCTACAATGATAGCAAATACAAAGAATAATACTGTATTAATAATAACCTGAGGAACGTTTGTTGTAGGATCCTTAAAACCAATAACAATTGTAAGAACTACGATACCAATAACATCATCAATGATGGCTGCACTCATAATGGTTGTTCCAACAATGTCTGATAGCTTACCCATCTCACGAAGAGTTTGTGCTGTTATACTAACAGATGTTGCTGTAAGAATTGTTCCAATAAAAATTGCCTTGTAAAACTCATCTGTACCAACTGCTGATGCACCATAGAAGGCCATATATAAGATTGTTCCACAAATTAAAGGAATAAATACACCACAGCAAGCTATAAGAGTTGCTTTAATTCCTGTCTTTTTTAGTTCTGACAGATTTGTTTCCAGACCTGCACCAAACATTAGAAGAATTACACCAATTTCTGCAATTTCTGTAAGAAAATCAGATGGTTGTATAAGTGAAAGAAAACTTGGACCAATTAATAGTCCGGCTATGATTTCACCAGCTACCTGAGGGGCTTTGATTTTTCTTGCAAGAAGCCCAAATGCTTTTGATGCTATTACTATAATAGCAAGTTGTAACAAAATACTTGTTTTATCCATATTAACCTCCGTGCCATTTAAGATGGCAAATTTTCGATTTATTATTAGCCGAAAACTTACTTATTATATATCTTTTTGGAGCAAAATGCATCATAAATTTTGGGGGCATGATATAATATAGTAAAAATACCTCATTTTTATACTAAATAAATACAATTATGCCAGGAGGTGTTCATATGAATAAGGATTCTAAAGCCGGCGATTTTTATTATCCGGAGAAAATTTTTGTATATGAAAAAGATGGGCGCTTAAGGCAATTCAGCTTACAACATCGTGCTGTTGGAATAAATATATATTGGGAAGCTGATGAAATTGATGGAGAATACAGATTTAGATATTTATCCAAATCTAATGAAGATATTGAGGAAGTTCTTTCGAGATTTAAAAGAAAAATTCTGGCAGGTATTGGTTATAAATCAATAAGTAGAAAACATCCTGAAAAGCATTCCAAAAACGTTCTAGAGAGAAATGGGGATGATTATACTCTTGGAATGAGAGGTAATGTTGAAATTCGAGATGATGGAAAAGGCAATGTAAACTTTTGTATTGATGGAGAGATTTTTAGTCCGGATGAATTTGCAAAGATGCTTGGACCATATGTTGGATCGTCGCTTTGTTTTCAGATTCAGGACATAACAGAGCCACTGCTGGAGAAAAATGATTTTCTGGTTGCAATTAAAGTTACGGCTGCCAATATTATGGATGATTTTGTTCAGATAGTGGAGATTTTTACAGACGAAGACAATTATTTGGAAGAAGATGAACTTCCAGGATTTGAGGAGGCGATGTGGGATCTTGTAGATCGGCTTGATATTTTATATCATTCTGAACATATACAGGATGCAATTGATGTTGGAACTAAAATAATAAAACAGCTAAATGAAATTAGTTGTGATGACCCTGACTTTCCGTCATATGATATAGAAATGATAGAAAATATAATTCTGGGTTATAGTTAAAATCGACTTTTGGAAAAACAGAACTGTCTACTTAAGAATATAGAAAATGAGACCATATCTAGTGGGGGGATATGGTCTCGAATGATGTAGAACAGTTGGAAGCAACTGCTGAGGGCAACTCATAAAACAAATAAATTGTTTTACAGAGAAATTATAACATACGAAGTGTCACAGAACCGTCACAGTCATGTGAACTATGTATAATGGCACTTGGGAGTAAAAATGAAAATTCTGATAGTTGATGATGAGACAATAGCGGTAGAAGGATTAACAAATATTGTAAGAAAATTGTCGCCCCAATCTAGTGTAAAAGGATTTGATGATGCAGATGATGCGCTTACATTTGTAAAAAATATACCACC
>JAILEJ010000436.1 GCA_024688095.1 Butyrivibrio sp. | reverse complement strand
TTTAGAAAAGTGACAGGACTTACTCCTACTGAATTCAGAAAAAAACAAAGATAATCATTCTCCCTTAGGAGTACTAACCGACTTTCCTGGGACTAGTTCTCCCTCAACAGTTATCTGTTCAATAAGAGCTGACCTTGGATTTGTTATAAGATCAATAAGCCTTGCTCCAGCAATGTTACCTATACTTTCAGTATCCTGAGCTATGGTTGTAAGCTCAGGGCTTATTCTGCTGGCTATTGATATTCCATCATAACCTGCAACTGATACATCCTCGGGTACATTTAATCCCATATCTCTTATTGCATTTATTCCACCAATAGCTGCAAGATCATCTGGATACAGTATGCACGTTGGCGGATTTTTTAATGCAAGTAATTCTTTAGTTATCTTATATGCGCTGTCAGTATCTCTATATGGAGCTTCTCGTACATACTCATCCGGAATATCTACGCCTAAAAACTCAGCAGTTCTGTAAAAACTAGATACTCTGTTCTGTGTAACTGCAGAATCTGTTCCATGTATATATGCTAATTTACGATGTCCCTGTTTATAGCAATAAGTAAATAGATCCTCCATGCCTTTGACATTATCTGACAAAACTGCAATTCGATTATTAAATATATGGTCAATTGTAACAACCGGTATATTACTTCGAATAAGCTCTTCTACCTGAGGATCCGTAAAATCCACACATGCAATAATAACACCATCAAACCCTCTGTATCTTGAATGTGCCAGATAAGACATCTCATTACTGGCACTTATAAAAGTTATATCAAAACCACTTTTTTCAACCTTACGCTTAAAACCATTAAGAACATGGGAAAAATAGTCATGTGTAAGTCCATTTCGTGACTCATCTACAAATAACACGCCAATATTATTTGTTCTATTTGTTTTTAGTGCTTTCGCAGCAGAATTAGGAAAATATCCCAATTTCTCTGCAACAGCCTTAATATGATCTTTTGTTTCTTTTCCAATATCACTCTGATCATTCAATGCTTTACTGACTGTTGCGATTGAAACTTCACAGGCAGCAGCTATATCCTTCATTGAAACAGTTTTTTTCGCCATAATGTAACCCCTTATGTTTTATCAAACATAACCTATAATAAATTAAACATAACCTCTAACAATATCTTAAACGTTTTCGTATAATGCAAATAAAAAACACATGGTCAAGCCATGTGTCATCCTTGATATAGCCCCGAAATGCCGGTTCCTGCTCTTTGACTCCTAGCTAACGCCAGGTGGGTTACCGCAACCAATTCAGTTGTCTTCCTCTCCCATAGCTTATCTGTATAAAATACAGGGCCGAAGGCGTGACATTTGAAATGGTGATATAGGAGTCCCGTTTAAAGTAACTGTAGGTTCAAAATAAACAGGAATTATCGAACATTTCAGGATTGATGCTATCTCGCATCTCTTGTATTTATTATATCTGAAAACAGCTATTTATCAAGGATATATTTCTTAAAGTAAAATTAATTTACTATTAAATACCCTTAGGGCACTACATCCACTTATGCATTTTTTCTTTAAATTCATCCAATGGTATTGGTTTTGAATAATAATATCCCTGTAAACTGGTAACATTGAAATTATCACTAATAAAGTCTGCAATTTCTTTATTTTCAATACCTTCAACACATACATGTGCACCTATGCATCTTGCACAGTCTGTAATAGCTTTGAGCAAAATCCTTTTAGGCTCCTCATTTTTAATATTATCAATAAATGTCTTATCAATTTTAACCTGACTCGTAGGAAGATCAAACAGTAAATTAATAGCAGAATATCCTGTCCCAAAATCGTCTATAGATGTCTGAATTCCAAGTCCTTTGATATATTCCATTCTATTTTTCAAAAGCTTTTTATCAAGTAGTCTACATCTTTCGGTTAATTCAAGTCTTATATTATGAGGACTTACGCCAGATTCCTTAACACATTTTAAAAGCTGTTCCTCAAAGTCATCTCTTTCAAGCTGAGGATAGGCAAGATTAATATTAACAATAAAATCAGGTATAACTTTTATTATGTCCTTAGCATCCTCTAAAGCATGCTTAAATATCCATGTCCCAAGACTATAGAAATTTGGATCCTTTTCCAACCACCCTATAAATGAATCAGGATATATTTCTCCAAAATCTTCACCATACCATCGAAGAAGAGCTTCCATTGCTATAAGCTTACCGGTTTTTTTGCTTATGATAGGCTGATAAACCAAATAGAATCCTCTGCATCCATCCATTACTGATTCACGTATTTCATTATACACGGACAATTTTTTCTGATTTTCAACAAGTCTTGTACGATTAAAAACATTAAGCTGCTCTGATCCAGCATTTTCTTTTGCTCCAGACAATGCATATAAGGCACTTGTATATACCGTATTAGGATCAATACCTAGTTCATCGGTATATACAGCGCCACCATATATATCTATTAATATTTTTTTATCTTCTATATATATTCCCTTTGATATCTGATCCTTAATCTGATGAAATTCTTCAACTCCATATGTTTCAATCGACTTATCTCCAGGCTCAAATGATTTTAAAATTGCAAACTTTGTTCCCTCGAGTCTGAATACCTGAGCTCCGTTTTTATATATAAGTGCAATATCTGCTACTTTTCTTAGAACTCTGTTTCCTGTTATATATCCATATTTATTATTTACAGAAGTAAAATCTCTGATGCTAAAAAGCATAAGGTAATAGTGCTTTTTAGTAACATCAAATTCATTCATTGATTCCATCATCTGTTTAACAGTATAAAGTCCTGTAGTGGGCTCAATAAGGTCATTTTTCTCATAATTAATTACAGTACCGGCATAAAACTCAGGATTGCCTTCCTTATCTCTTCTATATTTTGAATATGTCGCTACAGTTGAATATTCGCCTTTAGCATTTTTTATCCGATATGCATAATTAAGCTCATCAACCTCTCCCTTTAGCATTTTCTGAGCAGCAGAAACATAACCATCGCGATCATCTGGGTGAATAAAGCTTATATACAAGCTAAGAGCCTCATCATTGTCCATAACTCTTGATGGCAAACCTAAAAAGTCCACCATCTCCTGTGACCAATGAACCTTTTGATGTGGATAATCTGCATAAAAAGCATACCAGCCATCTTTCTGGCTGGAAAATATATTAAATAATTCATCAAAATATTGTACTTTCAGAAAATCATCCATACTAGAATCGCCTCAAACTAAGCCTATATTACTATCTTTATTCTATAACATCTAAAATTTTATTTCATTATTTCATTCTATATTTTATATAAATTTTATCGTTATATAAATATTTAATTTATTATAAAGACATCATGCGTGTTGTAATAATCGTAATTAACTAAATTAATTATTTTGCTTTATATTACTGCAAATAAAAATACGCAGATATAAAATTATTTAGATTACTGATCTCTATAAAAATCAATACCCTATATAATTTTTTACCTGCGTATTATCTTATTTATAATTACTAATCTGTTTTATTCACTTAATATCAAGCAGTCTTTTAGCTGCCTCCATTGGAAATTCAGAAGTAGGCGGATTATCTATAAGATCTTCAAGTAATTCATGTGTATTATCACTTTGCGGAAGCATATAACCTGCCTCTCTTGAAATATCCTCTGCCATAAGTCTTTCTGATTTTAAAATAGCTTCCATTAACATTTTAAGACCAGGTTTATCAGTTGTTTTAGCTATCTGTCTCGCAA
>JAILEJ010000362.1 GCA_024688095.1 Butyrivibrio sp. | reverse complement strand
CTAGTTTCCTCAATGTTGGCATCAGAATCTTCCAGAATAATAATTTCCTCGTCTTCAGCCCTAACCACAGAACCTGTAAATCCCCCTGCCGGCGCAGTTATTCCGGCGAGCATTGTAGCCATGGTAAGCGCAACAATCCCCCTAGTCTTTCGAACTTTTTTCACACGTAATACCTCCTTATGATTTTTATGAACCCCAATTTTTTACCTTCTTTTTATACAGGTCTTCCCAATACCTGCAGAAGGCGCATGCATGACTTTTTTCACTTCGTTCCAAAAGTCAATCAAATAACCCATCCTAGAGTTAATGATGTACATTAAATAAATTATCATTATTTCGAAGCATATTTAACGTGACAAAATATAGATTTAGACCGATAAATTATTGATTATTTTTTCGATAAAAATACAATGGTACATAACTTGTGATCACACAAAATATAAAATGATTATAAATTTCACATATATGTAAAAACAAACCAAAATAAATCTTATATAATAGATTTATATATTCTAATTAGTTCTAAATGAGGGCAAAATATGAATAAGACTTCTTTAAAAATCGCATTCGCATACATAGGCGTTATAGTTGGCGCAGGTCTTTCAAGTGGCCAGGATCTGTTGCAATATTTTCTCAGTTTTGGAAAAATAGGGCTTTTGGGAGTTGCTCTTCTTGGAGTTCTTAATATTATATTTGGAAGAATCATGGTTACCCTGGGATGTTATTACAGATCCGATAGCCACGAGGAAGTCTTTTCAGAAATCGCTCATCCTGTAATTACCAAAATTATAGATATAGTTTTGGCAGTTGGCAGCTTTTCCATGGGCTTTGTAATGGTATCCGGTGCAGGTTCTAACCTGCAGCAACAGTTCGGTATACCATCCTGGCTTGGATCTTTGGTGTGCTCACTTCTCGTTATCTTTGTAGCATTTATGGATTTTGAGAAAATCACAAACGTACTTGGTCTTTTTACTCCTGTAATGATCGTGATGATACTTTTGATCGCAGCCTACACATTTATTGGTAAATCCTATGACTTCAATGAACTTGACGTGGTTGCCAAAACCATCGAACCGGCAATGGGGAATCTGTGGATTTCAGTTATAGATTACTATGCACTCTGTGCTATGACAGGCGTTTCCATGGCATTTATCCTGGGTGGCTCAGTTGTAAGAATCGGTGTTGCAGAAAAAGGCGGCACTCTTGGCGGCATATTAATTGGAATAATAATTATGATTGCCTCCCTTTCTCTTTTTGCCAATATAGATATGATAAAAGATACTGACATGCCAATGCTTGCAATAGTCAATAACATACATCCTGTACTTGCTGTAATTTATGCTCTTACAATATTTGCTCTTATATTTAATACAGCTTTTTCACTCTACTACTCTATCGCAAGAAGATATTCCAATAATGATGTAAAAAAGATGAGAATACTTATGATAGCTATAGTTACCGCAGGTTACATCTGTAGCTTCGGCGGCTTCAAGCAACTTATCGGAATCATGTATCCAATACTTGGTCTTATCGGAATACTTCTCCTTGTAATACTTATGATTGGATGGGTTCGCGAACGCGAGAATATAATTTTTGAAAAATTTTTAAGAAGAAAAATGATACATCTTTCACTAAAGCATCAGGATCCTAATAGAGAAAGCACCAGGAAAGATGAAGCTTTATTCAACAAATTCGGTGAAATAAGCCAGGCTGATGCCCGGGGATTAAAAGAGGACATCCACGAATTTGCTTCCAAAGTAATAGAAAATACAGATGATTCAAAAGAGTATGCAAATAGCAATCTTCCTGTTGATGACGAAAAGCTTAAAGAAGCAGTTAAACAGCAACTGGAAAACAGAAAAAATGAGGAATGATTTTATAAAGATTACATCATAGTAAGAATCATTTCCGCAGTTTCTACAATATCAGTACCTGAGTCCATAGAACATTTCTGCAAATATTTATGGGCCTCAGGTTCTGTCATATTATGTCTTTCCATCAAAAGAGCTTTAGCCTGATCTATCAGTTTTCTCTGCTCAGGACTTCTTCCACGCTTATTTTCTTTATGCTTTTTTCTAAGTCTTGCCACGCCTTCTGACATAAGATTAATTGTGGCAATAAGGTCACTTCTTTTTACCGGACTTGGCAAAAACATTACATTTTCCGGAAGCCCGAATCCGTCCATTTTACCGGGGCTTGCTATGACAAGCATCTCAAAAAACTTCGGCAAAGATTCTGCAAGTTCTGAGAAAATCATATCTGTTAGCCTGTAGCCACAGATAATTACACCGCTTCCCAGATCCTCCATGGCAGAGAGTGCCTGCGCGCCTGAGGTGCAAACCGTAGTAACATCAAGTCCACTACGTACCAGTATGCTTTTAAATGTCTGTGCATCCTCCTGCTTTGCGAA
>JAILEJ010000345.1 GCA_024688095.1 Butyrivibrio sp. | reverse complement strand
TTTAAGCACATTTTCGTAGCTTCAGATCCTGACCTTGTTAAGTTTGGGGTAACAGCTAAGGTTACAGATCTTCTTGATGAAGCTAAAATTTCTTATACAGTATATTCAAATATTAAGCCAAACCCAACAATTGAAAACGTTCAGGCTGGTGTTCAGGCATTTAAGGATTGCGGCGCAGATTCAATCATAGCAATTGGTGGTGGTTCATCAATGGATACAGCAAAGGCAATTGGTATCATTATTACTAACCCTGAATTTGCTGATGTTCGTTCTCTTGAAGGAGTTGCTCCTACAAAGAACCATGCAGTACCTACAATTGCAGTTCCTACTACAGCAGGTACAGCTGCAGAAGTTACAATTAACTACGTTATTACAGATGTAGAAAAGGAGCGTAAGTTTGTATGTGTTGATGAGCATGACATTCCTGAAGTTGCTATAATCGATCCAGATATGATGTCATCAATGCCTAAGGGACTTACAGCTTCAACAGGTATGGATGCTCTTACACATGCTATTGAAGGATATACAACAAAGGCTGCTTGGGAAATGACAGATATGTTCCATCTTGAAGCAATCAAGCTTATCAGCCAGAACCTTAGAGGTGCTGTTGATAATACACCTGAAGGAAGAAAGGGAATGGCTCTTGCACAGTATATCGCTGGTATGGGATTCTCAAATGTAGGTCTTGGTATTGCACATTCAATTGCACATACACTTGGTGCACATTATGACACACCACACGGTGTTGCATGTGCTATGATGCTTCCAATCGTTATGGAATACAACCAGGAGTGCACAGGTGAGCGTTATAGAGAGATTGCTCGCGCTATGGGTGTTGAAGGCGTAGATAATATGTCTCAGGCTGAATACCGTAAGGCTGCAATCGATGCGGTTAAACAGCTTTCTAAGGATGTAGGAATCCCAGAAAAGAACGAAAAGGTTAAGGAAGAAGATCTTGACGTTCTTGCTGCTGACGCATTTGCAGATGCTTGCTGCCCAGGTAACCCAAGAGATACAAACGTTGAAGAATTAAAAGAGCTTTACAGAAAGATAATGGTTTAATTTATAGGTGAATAATGCTATAAAACATTTTCTAAAAAAGTAATTTAATAAACTTGTTTATAGGGACTGTGTCATTAAAAAAGATACAGTCCTTTTTAATGAAATTTTTTTTCAAAAAAAATAAAGAATTTGATTCATATTTTACATTTTTTTTTATAATATGATATAGTAAATATGATTAACATCTTATGAGAATGAGAATGGGAAGAGAATGAGTACTACAGAAGATATCATTGAAGTAAATATGCTTGGCAACTTTGTGGTCAGATATCAGGGAAAAGAAGTTGTACTAGGGAGAAATACTACATCTAAATTTGTCCAGATTCTGCAGATAGTCTGGCTTAGTGGGAAAGACGGAATATCAAAGGAACTACTTATAAAATCATTATATGATGTAGAATCACAGGCCAATATCAATAACAGTTTTAATAATGTTATTTATCAGATGCGCAGGCAGATGATAAAAGCAGGCCTTCCAGACAGAAATTATATCAAGAAAAAGGGTGGAGTTTTCTACACAGATGAAAATATTGATATAAAGGTAGATGTTCTGGATTTTAAAGAACTTTGTTACCAGGCAGAAAAAGAAACAGATGAAGAAAAGAAATATGATATGTATATGGAAGCACTGGCTCTGTATAAAGGAGATCTTTTACCAGATCTTAATACCGAGATATGGGTAATTACAGAGAGCGCACAGCTTGAAAAGATGTTTAAGGAAGCTGTTTCCTATGCAGGAGCTTATGCCAGGAAAGATAAGTCCTATGATATAATGTATCGTATTTATACTAAGGCAGCAGAAATCCATCCTGATCAATATTGGCAGGTAGATCAGATTGATGCGCTTATTTTGATGGGTTACTTTAAAGAAGCCAACTCATTATATGACAAGACAGTCAGATTTTATTCGGATGAAATGGGTATTCCTATTTCAGAGAAGATGCTTGAGTGCTATGAGCGCATGAGCGAGAAAATTGTTAATGAGCCTGGGAAAATAACTGAAATTCAGAGCGACATAAGGCAAAAAAATCGTCCAGAAGAAAAGGACCTTGCTTACAACTGCTCATATCCTGGTTTTATAGATGCATATCATGTATTATGCAGAAATATGGAGAGAAGTGGTTATTCTGTATTTATGATGCTTTGTACTATTGTTGACTACGAAGGCAAAGTTATTCAGAATGAGGAAAAACTTAAACAAAGGTCTGAAGCCCTAAAAAAAGCTATTGCGGTCACATTGCGACAGGGCGATACATATACAAAATACAGTGAGTCTCAATATCTTATATTGCTTGTTGGTACAAGTCAGGAAGATTGCGAGATTATCTATAAGAGACTGGTTAATAAGTTAAAAGAAATAGCTGGTACGCGTGTTGAACTTAAATATAATGTTGTTTCACTTGCTGAACTTGAGCAGTCTCCAAGGAAAAAGTAATAATAATTTAGAAGTTTCATGTAAATATGAGGGAAAGAAATGTATAGAAAAATAGGGAAAGTAGCAGTTTGGGGAATGGTAGTTGCAATTTCTGCAACATGTACAATAGGAACAGTAGGTAGTACAGCTTTTGCAGAAGGCGATATTCAGCAGGTAACTGAAGCTGCTTCTACAGAAGAAATATCT
>JAILEJ010000312.1 GCA_024688095.1 Butyrivibrio sp. | reverse complement strand
GCACTTTTATGGCAGCAGCTTATTAAGAAGTTTCAACTTTCTGTAGCATATGCAAATAAGGCAATGATGCTTTTTTGGTCTATGGTATGGAGTGTATTTCTTTTTCACGAAGGAATAAGCATAAATAAAGTAATAGGTGTGATTCTTGTTGGTATAGGAACTGTGGTGCTCAATAGTGGAAACAGGGAGGAGGAATCACATGAATAAATATTTTATTCTTGCATTATTTGGACAACTTCTTGCTTCTATTTCACAGATAATGCTTAAAAAAAGTGCAGGTAAAAAATATACTTCGTTCATTAGAGAGTATCTGAACGTGCTTGTTATAGGCGGATATATTCTGATGGTTGTTTCAATGCTTATTGCCATTATATGTTATGGCGGGCTGGGATATATGAATGTAATTGTACTTGAGCCTCTTGGATATATTATAGTAATGATCCTTTCAAGATATATTTTTGGAGAAAAGTTTGATAAAGCAAAGATTAGCGGGATGTCGCTTATAGTTTTAGGAATTATTGTATATTATATTAAATAAAGAGTTCAATTTTTTAGGAAATACTAAGTATTGACGTATTTTGATGAAATGTTAAAATAAATTGGACTTTAAAAAGCTATGTTCAAAAAAAGGAGATAATAATGAGAACTTATTTGGTAACAGGTGGAGCAGGATTTATCGGATCAAACTATATTCACTATATGTTTAAGAAATATGGTGATGAAATTCGCATCATTAACGTAGATGTGCTTACATATGCCGGTAATCTTGAGAATCTCAAGGATTTAGAGAGTAATCCAAATTACAGTTTTGTAAAGGCTGACATCTGTGATAGAGAAGCTATCGACAAAATATTTACAGAAAATGATATAGACAGAGTAGTACATTTTGCTGCAGAAAGCCATGTAGACAGAAGTATTGTAAATCCAGAGATTTTTGTTCAGACAAATGTTCTTGGAACAGCAACAATGCTTAATGCTGCTAAAAAGGCATGGGAACTTCCTGATGGAACTTTTAAGGAAGGAAAGAAATTCCTTCATGTATCAACTGATGAAGTATATGGATCGTTACCAGAAGATGGTGGATATTTCTATGAAACAACACCATATCAGCCACATAGTCCATATTCAGCAAGTAAGGCAGGTTCAGATATGCTTGTAAAGGCTTATATGGATACATATAAGTTCCCTGCAAATATAACAAACTGTTCAAATAACTATGGACCTTATCAGTTCCCTGAGAAGCTGATTCCACTTATTATTAACAATGCACTTGCCGGTAAAAAGCTTCCAGTATATGGAGATGGTAAGAATGTTCGTGACTGGCTGTTTGTTGAAGATCATGCAAAGGCAATTGATATGGTTCAGGAGCAGGGACGTCTTTTTGAAACATATAATGTAGGCGGACATAATGAAAAACAGAATATCGAGATTGTAAAAACTATCATCGATATCTTAAGAGAAGAGCTTGATGATTCAGATCCAAGAAAAGAGCATCTTACATATGATCTTATAACTTATGTTGAAGATCGTAAGGGACATGACAGAAGATATGCAATTGCTCCAGATAAGATTAAGAGTGAGATTGGATGGGAGCCTGAGACAATGTTTAAGGAAGGTATCCGTAAGACTATTAAGTGGTATTTCGATCATCAGGAATGGATGTCAAATGTAACAAGTGGAAACTATCAGAAGTATTATGAAGATATGTATTCCAAGAAACTTTAATTTTTTTTAAAATAATGTATTGAATAATTTCCCCATAAATAGATAATGTTTTTACCAAAATCTATTTGTGGGGAATTCGTTTTTATATGTTTGCTTTATTCTATTATACTTTTGTGCTATAATCTCACGTAGTATGCTTAAATGCGTTAGCTATGTTCAAAGAAAAGAGGAAATTGAAAATGAAAGGTATTATTTTAGCAGGAGGATCAGGTACAAGACTTTATCCTCTCACAAGAGCAATATCTAAGCAGATTATGCCAGTGTATGATAAACCCATGATTTATTATCCACTATCAACACTGATGCTTGCGGGAATTAAGGATGTTCTTATTATTTCTACACCAAGAGATCTGCCTGTGTTTCAGGAGCTTTTTGGAACTGGTGAGCAGCTTGGAATGAATTTCGAGTATGCTGTACAGGATCAGCCAAGAGGACTTGCAGATGCATTCATTATTGGAGCAAAGTTTATTGGTAATGATAATGTAGCGCTTGTTCTCGGGGATAATATTTTCTATGGTCAGAGCTTCTCAAAATTATTGAGAACCGTTGCTGAAAGAGAAAAAGGAGCAACTATTTTTGGATACTATGTAAGAGATCCAAGAGAATATGGAGTTGTAGAATTTGATGAAAATGGTAAGGCTGTTTCAATTGAAGAAAAGCCTGAACATCCAAAGAGTAATTATGCAGTTCCAGGCTTGTATTTTTATGATAATGATGTAGTTGATATAGCTGCAAATGTTAAGCCGTCTGCAAGAGGCGAGATTGAGATTACCAGTATAAATAACGAATATTTAAACAGAGGTGATCTTTACGTTGAAACAATGGGACGTGGTTTTGCATGGCTTGATACAGGAAATCATGATGCACTTCTTGATGCTGCAAATTTCGTTGCAACATTCCAGAAGAGACAGGGACTTTATGTTTCATGCATAGAGGAAATTGCGTATAAGCGTGGATTCATTTCCAAGGATCAGCTTCTTAAACTTGCTGAGCCGCTTATGAAAACAAATTATGGAAAATATCTTGTTGAGGTAGCAAATGGACTTTAAAGTCTTTCGACTTGTTGTGGCAGTTGTAGTCAGTATGACTTGTCTTATATTTGTTGTCGTATATGCAACTAACAGCAGGAAAATTGGTAAATTAATATCTGAAAATAGTAGCTCGGATGCTTCGACAGAAATGTCATCTGTAGAGGAGGAAGATACGACAGGATTTGGAACCCAGATTGGAGATAATCTAAAGGGGTTTCTTACTGATGAGAATTTTTGGGACGAAACCGAAAGAATTCCTTCTGTTGTAATATCTTCACCAGATGAAAATATACATTCTTCATTATCAGATAATGATATTACCGATGATTCTTCATTAGCTGGAACGTCAGATAGTGGAGATGCAAAGACAGATATGGCAGTAGAAGGATTTTCTGGACCAGGGGATAAGCCTGTGGAAGGAGAATCTTTGCCGGAAGGACCAGGAGAAGGCTCTGCTCAGCCGGAATTACCACCAGATGCACCAGTTAATGGGGCATCAATGGGAAACTCAGGAGTTTCACCAGCACAATAAGAAATAAATATATAGATAGAGCCTTTTATAGGGCTTTGAAAGGAACACAATGGGTAAGATTACAGTAGAAACATGTGAAATAGAAGGTCTTAAAGTAATAACACCTCAGGTATTTGGAGATGCAAGAGGTTATTTTTATGAAAGCTATAATAAAAAGGATTATGCACAGGCGGGACTTGATATGGAGTTTGTTCAGGACAACCAGTCAGCTAGTAAAAAAGGTGTAATCCGTGGTCTCCATTTTCAGAAACAATTTCCACAGGATAAGCTTGTAAGAGTTATTCGCGGGGAAGTTTTTGATGTTGCAGTTGATTTAAGAGAAGGTTCTAAAACATTTGGAAAATGGTTTGGAGTAACGTTATCTGAAGAAAATAAGAAGCAGTTCTTTATTCCAAAGAATTTTGCACATGGTTTTCTTGTACTTTCGGATTATGCAGAGTTTGCATATAAAGTAACAGATTTTTATCATCCTGATGATGAAGGTGGTTTATTGTGGAATGATCCTGAAATAGGTGTTGAATGGCCACTTCAGGAAGGCGTTGAACTTATCTTTTCTGAAAAAGATCCTAAATGGGGAGGCCTCAGCCAGTATAAAGCTGAAAGAGGTATTAAATAATCAGGAAGTTTTAAAGGGGATCTATGACTACAAATTCCAATAATAAAACAAAAAATAATAGAATAGATATAACCGGTCTCGGCAGCTTTCCAAAGGCTGCCGTGCTCGGTATAGTTTATACAATAGCGGTAATACTTACACTTATTGTTGTACTTCATACTAATGCGCTTGCAGATAAACATACAGAAATGTTAAAGAAAATATGTGCGTGCATTCTTATAGGTGTTAGTTGCCTTATAGTTACATTTTTTTACGACAAGCTTACGGTTCTTCCGGTAGAACTTTATCAGAACAGAAAACTTATAAAGAGACTTGCTATTAATGATTTTAAAAAAAGATATGCGGGATCTTATATGGGTGTTGTATGGGCTCTTGCGCAGCCGGTAGTTACTGTTTTAATGTATTGGTTTGTGTTTGATAAAATATTCCAGACAAGGGGAGAAATGGCAGCAGGTGGAATAGAAGTTCCATATGTACTGTTCCTAACAACTGGACTTGTACCATGGTTTTACTTTAGTGAGGCGTTATTAAACGGAACGACTTCACTTTTGGAATACAACTATCTGGTAAAAAAGGTTTTATTTAAAATAAGCATTCTGCCTCTCATAAAGGTTATGGCTGCAATGTTTATACATGTATTTTTTATTTTTGTTATGTTGGTTGTTGCCATTTTTTATGGATATCAGCCTACTATTTATACATTACAGATTTTTTATTATATGATTTGCGAATTCATTCTGGTTTTAGCTTTAAGCTACTCTACAAGCGCAATAGTAGTATTTTTCAGAGATCTGACTCAGATTATCTCAATTGCTTTGCAGCTTGGACAGTGGGCTACACCTATTTTATGGAATATAGACAGAATTTCTGATAGTTTAAAATGGGTGATTAAGTTAAATCCTGTTACATATATAGTTGAAGGATATAGAAATTCAATTTATGGTGAAATATGGTTTTTTGAGCATTTTTATTCCTCGACATATTTTTGGATAGTGACTGTTGTTCTTTTCCTTATAGGGTCACTGATATTTAAGCGGTCAAAAGTTCATTTTGCAGATGTACTGTAAATATAACCTGAACTAAATGACTGCAAGGAGAGTTTATTGATGGGTAAAGAAGTTGCCATTGAAGTCAGAAACCTGACTAAGATGTATAAGTTATATGACAAAAATTCTGACCGTTTAAAGGATGCACTTGGTATTAATAAAACCAAAAAATACAAAGAGCATCTTGCCCTTAATAATGTTAATCTTACAATCAAAAAGGGTGAAACTGTAGGAATCATAGGTACAAATGGGTCTGGTAAATCAACTATTCTGAAGATAATAACAGGGGTACTTAGCCCGACATCAGGAGAGGTAAATGTTAACGGCCATATTTCTGCATTACTTGAACTTGGTGCCGGATTTAATATGGAATACAATGGCATCGATAATATTTATCTAAATGGTATGATGATAGGTTTCTCTGAAGAAGAAATTGAGAGAAGAATGGCAGCAATACTTGATTTTGCAGATATTGGAGATTATGTATATCAGCCGGTAAAAACATACTCAAGCGGTATGTTCGTACGTCTTGCTTTTGCAGTTGCAATTAATATTGACCCGGAGATACTTATAGTTGATGAAGCTTTATCTGTTGGGGACGTATTCTTTCAGGCTAAGTGTTATCATAAGTTTGAAGAATTTAAGGAACAGGGAAAGACTATTCTTTTTGTTTCTCATGATTTATCAAGCATAAGTAAGTATTGTGACAGGGCAGTGCTGCTTAATCAGGGAGTTATGATTGGTGAAGGTACGCCAAAAAAAATGATTGATATATATAAGCAGGTACTTGTAGGTCAGTATCCACTTCCTCAGAATGATTTTAAATCATTATTGGATGATGATAGTATCAGGGAAGCAGCAACCAAAGACTCACAAAAAGCAGATGCAAAGATTGGTAAAAGGGTTGATCTTAAGCATCATGAAAAAGCAAATGATCCAGAACCTTCACAAGAGAAAGCTGATTCAGAGAATCCTGAAATCCTGGAATATGGTAGCGAAAAGGCGAGAATCACATCGTATTATGTTACAGATGACAAGGGGACAAAAACTAATGCGGTTGTTAAAGGATCTCAGTTTTCTATTCATATGCATGTAAAATTTATGGAAGATATTCATGCACCTATATTTGCATTTACTTTTAAAAATGTAATGGGTATAGAGATTACCGGAACAAACTCAATGGTTGAAAAAGCTTTTTTGGAACCTGTAAAAAAAGGTGATGAAAAAGATATTACTTTCACACAGCGTATGACATTACAGGGGGGAGAATATCTGTTGTCATTTGGTGTGACCGGGTTTGAACAAAATGATTTCACCGTATATCACAGACTTTACGATGCGCTTAATGTATCAGTAGTGTCTGATAAAAATACTGTTGGGTACTATGATATGGAATCAGTATGTATGGTTAAATAAAATAGGGAGAGAAGAGAGAAGTGCAGGAAGAAGCAAGAATTGGAAATGTAATATTAAATTTTAAGCATTATTCAGGTCTTGATTTGTATAGTGATGGTGCTGTAGAAAATGAAATTTTGGATATCGTGAAGAAAAACAGGAAAGAGGATTATCCAAAGGTTATTGAAAAACGTGCCAGTTGGCCGATATTGTATCATCTTTCTGAGCAGAGAAGCAATATCGTAGAATGGATTCCAATGACAGGAAAGGAAAAAGTTCTTGAAGTTGGTTCCGGATGTGGTGCGATAACTGGTATGCTTTCACAAAAAGCGGCGAAGGTTACAGCTGTTGATCTTTCAAGAAGACGTAGTGAAATCAATGCTACAAGAAATAAAGAGAGAGATAACATTACTATTCATGTTGGTAATTTCAGGGATATAGAGCCAGATCTTGATAAAAATTTTGACTTTATATTCCTTATTGGTGTGTTTGAATATGGACAAGGGTATATAGGAACTGAAAACCCATATGAGAATTTTCTTAAGATGTTAAAAAGACATCTTTCTTCAAACGGAAGAATTGTAATTGCAATAGAGAATAGACTTGGACTTAAGTATTTTGCAGGATGCGCTGAAGATCATCTTGGAACATATTTTACTGGAATTGAAGGATATTCTCAGGATAGTGTTGCAAGGACGTTTTCCAGAAATGGTCTTGAGAGAATATTTAAGAGATGTGGTTTTAAGGATTATCATTTTTATTATCCATATCCGGATTATAAATTACCTGTAATGATCCATTCAGATAAGTATCTCCCAAGTTATGGCGAACTGAGTGATAATGTAAGAAACTTTGACAGAGACAGATTACAGCTTTTTAATGAAAAACATGCTTATGAAACATTGATAGCTGACGGAATGTACCCTGAATTTGCAAATTCATTTGAGGTAATTCTTGGACCTGGATTTAATACAATATACAGTAAGTACTCTAATGACAGAGCTGATGAATTTAAAATTCGTACTGATATCTGCGTAGATATTGCAGGCAGAAAACAAATCAGAAAGTACCCTCTAAATGAGGCTTCCAAGGATCATGTATTTGCGATGAGAGATGCTTATTATGGCCTTACAGAAAGATACCATGGTGGAGATCTTGAAATAAATGATTGTCAAATAGATGAGCAGGAAGGCTGTGCGATCTTCTCATATATAAATGGATTGCCGCTTACAGCATTGTTTGATGCATGCCTTGAAAAAGATGATATGGAATCCTTTAATGCACTATTTAGGGAATATATCAGGAGAATGGGTTACAGACCAGAGTTTCCTGTTACGGATTATGACCTTATTTTTCCGAATATTATGGTTAATGGACCGATATGGACGGTTATTGATTATGAATGGACATATGGTAAATGTATACAGCCTAAAGAAATAGCATGGAGAGCTTTGTATTGCTATATTCTTGAAGATAGAAAACGTAAAAAATTAGATGTTAAAAAATTGTATGATTATCTTGAAATCACAGATGACGAGATAAAGGTTCTTCTTGAAGAAGAGGCTGGCTTCCAAAAGTATGTTACAGGTTCTAGAAAATCTATGGTAGAGCTGTGGAAAGATATAGGACGTAATGCAATTGTCCCTAAAGAGCTGGCAGGAGTTGATCCTAATATGCATCCGGCGGATGAGATTCAGATATATACTGACGAAGGAAACGGATATAACGAGGAAGACTCTATATTCCCAGAAGAAACCTATGATGAGCATGGAGTTGTAACTCTGGACGTAGAAACAGGAGATAACATAAATGTAGTCAGACTGGATCCGGCATTTGCGACTTGTATTGTTACATTAAAGAAGATAATGTGGAATGATAATTCAGTTGCTGAAGGGGGAACGGCAGTTGCAATACATCCTAATGGAAAATGGCTGTCAGATGATAGTATAATTTTTGCTACATCAGACCCTAATATTGAATTTATACTTACTTCAGATAATGTACAAAAAGAAGAAAAGAATCATTTGAAAATCACATATATGATGACGCTTATTCCAGCCGAAAGTGCCAGAGCTTTATATGAATCACTTCCAGATGAGGAAGTCGAGAAGGAACAGGAATCTGGAAAGGCTATACTTAGTAAGATAAAGAATAAATTGTTTAATGTAGGTAAAAAGTCTTATCTGGCAGATTCTGAAGATGAAGATGTTGATGATACAGAAGAAGACGAATAATAAAGTTTTGGTAAAACAGGTAGCTTAGAGGTGGAGACTTGCAGATATGCTGAAAAGTTTTGTTAAAGGTGTACTGATCAAGGGTAGGAAAAAGAATTATATAAATAAAGTTAAAATTGCTAAAGCTTCTTATGACAGGTGGGAAAAGGAACAGGAAAAGTTTGGCTCAAGGAAGATTATTGAAGTAAATGCTTCTGGCAGCCGTGTTGATCTTTCTACTAAAGTAATTCCATATTCTAAGGTATGGGAAGAAACAGGGATTCCACCACAGGCGGATAATATTCTTATTTTTGTCAGTCCAAAGGGAAAGCTTAGCAAAAATGCTGTAAATGATATAAAGAGATTTTTTATAAATAATCCAGATATAAATGTAGTTTATGGCGATGAGGATGAACTGGCTCAAGGTGGAAAATTCACACATCCGTATTTTAAACCCGAATGGTCACCAGATACTTATCTGAATGCTTTTTATATTGGTAGTGTATTTGCATGCCGTGCCAATATCCATGAGCAGGCTCAAAATGAATATGAAAATGCAATAAGGATGCTTGGCGGAACTTCAGGTGTAAAGAAAAATTCTCCTGAAGCATTTGGTTTAGAAGCCAGTATGCTGTCTGCAGATGTGCTTTTCTGTATGCTTGCTATTCATGAAAGAGCTTTTGGGAAGCGAATTGGTGATAGATTTCCAATAGGTCATATGGATTCAATTCTTTTTCATAGAAATCCGGAACAGGATGTATTTTATGGAAGAGCGTTTCATAATTCAAAGCATATGCTTCTTAGAGACGCAATGGTCAACATTATTATACCAAGTAAGGATAATGCAGATGTCTTAAGAGCATGTATAGAATCTATTGTAAAAACTGTTAATGATAAAAATTTGCGATATGATATAACAATTGTTGATAATGGAAGCTCTGCATTTAACAGGGTTAAACTTGGAACATTTTTGAACACTGTTCCAAGAACTAATGGGCTTACTAACATACAATATCTTTATAAGGTTGAAGATTTTAATTTCTCACATATGTGTAACAGAGGTGCTCAAAGAACAAAAGGAGAATACCTTCTGTTTCTAAATGATGACATTGAAGCTGTAAAAGAAGGATGGCTAAGAGAAATGTTATCTCAGGCTCAGCTTGGGCATGTTGGGATAGTAGGTGCTAAACTTCTTTATCCTGATTCTGATATCATTCAGCATGCAGGAATCACGAGTGTAAGGCTTGGACCTGTACATAAATTACAGAGAATGCATGATAAAAAAGCACATTACTTTGGTTTTAACAGAGGAATACATAATCTTATTGGAGCAACAGGCGCATGCCTTATGATTGCCAGAAGTAAGTATGAAGAAGTTGGTGGATTTCCGGAAGTATTGCCGGTGGCTTTTAATGATGTTGATTTATGCTTTAGTGTGCATGAAGCGGGATATTATAATTTATGCTGCAATCACGTATATTTATATCATCATGAATCATTAAGCAGAGGAATTGATAATCAGGATCCAAAGAAAATGGAGCGGCTTGCCAGTGAGTATGATGTACTTATGAAACGGCATCCAAGAATGTATAACTATGATCCTTTTTATAGTCAGTATCTGACAGATGATGAGACTATAGCGGCTATTATTCCAAAAGAAGATTTCACTCTTGCTGAAGATATAGGATATCATAAGGTTCAGGTTCACGATAATGGTTACCCTGAAGCAAGACAAGATGAGGTTGTCAGGGTAGGTGTAGAATTTAGTGGAAGCCTTGAAAAATGGAATTATGGTATTCGTGGTGGTGAATGTGAAGATGGATATTTTGTAAAAGGATACAGTTTTGTAATTGGATCTGACAACTCATTTTTTGAAAGAAGACTTGTACTAAGACAGGTTGAAAAGGCAGAAGCAAGCTCCAATCCTGTATCTGAGAGAATATACAGTTTCCCTGTATATGATTGGTACAGACCAGATATAAAGGTGAGATTAAGTGATCAGGTTAATGTGGATTTGACTGGTTATAAAGTCAGAATCAGAAAAGGCGATCTCCCAGTGGGATATTATCAGTTGGGAATACTTGCTATAGATAAAACCTCTACACTTAAACTGATTAATTGGGTGCCTAACATTATGTCAATTCAGAAATGACATTTTTATCTAATAAAAATAAAGAATTAACTGATAAGGAATATTATGAATCAGGAACAAGATTATAAAGCGGCTTATGAAAGAGAAAAATTGAAAAGTGCTGACCTGGCGCAGAGAATAGCTGAGCTTGAAGATAAGAACAGTGAGCTTGAGTTTAAGCTTGGAAGAATAAAGAATAATCCACTTTGGAAGGCGTCAACGCCTGCAAGAAATGCAGTTCATTTTGTTATACGACAAAAAGACAGAATAAAAAATTGTGGTTCAATTCATGGCGTAGTTGCCAAAATCAAATATAAACAGATTGAAAAAAAGGCCATGAAGCATTATGGCACAGAGAGCTTTCCGGATGAAGAGACTATAAAAAAGCAAAGAGAAGAAGTCTTTCCTAAAATGGTAAAGATAAGTATACTTACTCCTCTTTATAATACACCGGAAAAATTTCTTAGAGATATGATAGAGTCTGTTGTAAATCAGACTTATTCAAACTGGGAACTGTGCCTTGCAGATGGATCAGATGCAGAGCATTCAAATGTTGAAGAGATAGTAAAGAGCTATTTTGATAATCCTTTGGTAAAAAATGCTGATGGTTCTTGCAAGATTGTATATCAGAGACTTGCAAAAAATACAGGTATTTCTGGAAATACAAATGAATGTGTAAAACTTGCAACTGGTGAATATATTGGGCTTTTAGATCATGACGATATACTTCATCCAGAGGTTTTATATTGGTATGTTAAGGCTATAAATGAAGAAAAATCGGATTATTTGTATTGTGATGAGACAACTTTTTCAGGTGATAGTATAGATCACATGCTTACCATGCATTTTAAGCCTGATTATGCAATTGATAATCTTAGAGCCAATAACTATATCTGTCATTTTAGTGTTTTTAAGAGATCCCTTCTTGAGGGCACAGAACTCTTTAGAACAAAATTTGATGGCAGCCAGGATCATGATATGATTTTGAGGCTTACAGATAGTGCAAAACATATTACGCATATTCCTAAGCTGTTATATTATTGGCGCTCACATGCAGGCTCTGTTGCATCTGGCATAGAAGCTAAAAGTTATGCAATAGATGCTGCAAAAGGGTCAGTAGCGGATCATTTAAGAAGACACGGGTATGAGCACTTTAAGATAACAAGTACAAGGGCATTTGAAACTATTTTTAAAATTGCCTATGAAGTTTCAGGCACGCCTAAAATCTCTATAGTAATACCAAATTGTGATCACGAGGAAGATTTGAGACGTTGCATTAAATCAATCTACGAGAAATCTACTTATGACAATTATGAAATTATAATTGTTGAAAATGGCAGTAAGACTTCTGAAATAAAAGGCTATTACGATGAACTGCAAAATGGTTCAATGAAGGATATTGTAAAAATAGTAGATTACTACGCAGATGGAAAGCATTGTAATGCAGATGGAAGTCATCCTTCCTTCAATTATTCAGCTGTTGTTAATTATGGGGTATCTACTGCAACAGGAGAGTACATACTTCTTCTTAACAATGACACTCAGGTTATAACAGTTAATTGGATGGAAGAGCTTTTGATGTATGCACAGCGCAAAGATGTAGGAGCGGTTGGAGGAAAACTATATTTCCCTAATCGTAAAATACAACATGCAGGAATTGTTTTAAGACTTGGTGCACATAGAACTGCAGGACATTCACATTATGGACAGGAAGGAATGAATCTTGGATATATGGGAAGACTGTGCTATGCACAGGATGTGTCGGCAGTTACAGGCGCATGCCTTATGGTTTCTAAAGCAAAATATGATGAAGTTGGCGGATTTGATGAAAGCTTTGAAGTAAGTCTTAATGATGTTGATTTTTGCCTTAAACTAAGGGAAAAGAATTATCTTAATGTATTTACTCCTTTTGCAGAGATGTATCATTACGAATCTGCATCAAGAGGTCTTGATCTTGAGGGAGAAAATGCAAAACGTTATGATAAAGAGTCTGAACATTTTAGAACTAAATGGAAAGAAGTGCTTGATAAGGGAGATCCGTATTATAATCCTAACTTTTCATTAGATAGAAGTGATTTCTCTTTGAACGTTGAAGGATATTCAAGCCTTAGAAATCAGTAATTGAAATTACCTTTTTCTGGGAACACGCAGTAAATGCGTGTTCCTTTTTTATGTATATATCAAATTTTTCAACATATTGAATATTTTTTTTCAGAAAATTAAATATTATCTGAATAATATGGTTAATGCGAGATTTTATTTTTTAGGGTATAATGATGTATGTATGAGTGCTTTTATGTAAGCATTTCTAGATTGACAGACTATGAGGGTGGTTTAATATTTTATGCCATAAAGTAATGTCAAACATAAAATTTTTAATTAGGTAATTGCGAAACTCGCTTTGCTCGTTCGCAATCTTGAATTTAAACAAGGAAGAATTCATGCAGAGCATGAATTCTTTGATGCAAAAATGTGAACTAGCAATTTTGGCGCACTTTAATAAGCATATGGCTTAAT
>JAILEJ010000278.1 GCA_024688095.1 Butyrivibrio sp. | reverse complement strand
GTTTTGATCCTGCTTTCAAAGCCTTTTGAAGTTGGTGACTATATTGTTGTTTCTTCTGGTTATGAAGGAACTGTACTTGAAATATCACTGATAAATACAAAGCTTTCAACAGTAGATAACAGAGTTATTATTATACCTAATGGCGGACTTGCTGATTCCGCAATTATCAATAATACTTTCAGAGATGAGAGAGTACTTGATGTTAAAGTCGGTGTGGCTTATGATTCTGATATTAAGAAGGTTAAAGAAGTTCTTTTTTCAACACTTGATAAATCTTCTTATATAATGAAGGATGCAGATAAACTTGTTTTTGTTGACGAGCTTGGTGATAGTAGTATAGTAATGTGTGTTAGGAGCTATGTTCCTGCAAATGTTTATTTTAAAGCTAAATGGGAAATGAATGAGCTTATCAAGAATAGTCTTGATGAGGCCGGTATTAACATTCCATTCCCTCAGGTTGATGTACATATGATACCTGCAAAATGATAATTATGAGCAGCCATCTGACTGTTAATAGTATTAAAGAAACCGGCAGAAAATGGAGTTTTTATGGCTGTTAAAAGTAAGAAATATGAAATAGATATGTGTAATGGTCCGATTTTGGGAAAACTTCTCCTGTTTACGGTTCCACTTATGGCATCATCTATATTACAACTTTTGTTTAATACTGCTGATATCATAGTGGTTGGTAAATATGTTGGAGATAATGCACTTGCTGCAGTTGGATCAAATTCTTCACTTATCAATCTTCTTACAAACTTTTTTATTGGATTATCTGTTGGCGTAAATGTACTTGTTTCAAGATATTATGGCTCATCCAGAAAAGATGAGCTTAGTGATACAGTACATACGTCAATACTTATAAGTATTATAAGCGGTATAATTCTTTCTTTTATAGGATTTATAGGTGCTCCTGTAATACTTACCTGGATGTCAGTGCCTGAAAATGTACTGCCTTTGTCAATTTTATATATAAGAGTGTATTTTCTGGGTATGACTTCTACGATGCTATATAACTTTGGTGCTTCAATACTAAGAGCAGTAGGAGATACCAGAAGACCTTTGTATTATCTGACTATTGCCGGAGTAATCAATGTTATTTTAAATCTTATATTTGTTATAGGATTTAATTTAAGTGTAGCAGGTGTTGCACTTGCTACAATTATTTCTCAGACTGTGTCAGCAGTACTTGTTATAAGATGCCTTGTAACTAGCGACAGCGTTATTAAGCTTGATTTAAAAAAGCTAAGACTTGATAAGGATAAGACTTTAAAAATTATCAGAATTGGTCTTCCTGCAAGTGTCCAGGGGATGCTTTTTTCTTTTTCGAATGTAATTATTCAGTCATCAATAAATGGATTTGGTGAGATTGTTGTTGCTGGAAGCTCAGCTGCATCTAACCTGGAAGGATATGTTTATGTTTCGATGAATTCTTTTTATCAGGCAACAATATCTTTTGTAAGTACTAATCTTGGTGCAAGAAAGTATGAAAGAATAAACCGTATAGTTATTCTGGCTTTATGCTCTGTAACAGTAGTGGGGCTTGCACTTGGAAATCTCGTTTACTTTTTTGGTGTGCCGCTCCTTAGCATTTATACATCGTCTGAAGCAGTTATAGAAGCTGGTCTTATAAGACTTTTATTTATATGTTGTCCATACTTTCTTTGTGGACTTATGGATACAATAGTAGGAGCAATAAGAGGCCTTGGCTATTCGGTAATGCCAATGATCGTATCTCTTATAGGAGCCTGTGGTTTAAGACTTATATGGATATTTACATTTTTTAGACTTGATTATTTTCATTCGCCGGAAATGCTGTATATAACATATCCTGTAAGCTGGACTGTAACATTTCTCACTCATGTTATATGTTTTATAATTGTCAGGAGAAAGCTTAGTTTACAGGTAAGAGAATAAATGAAAAAATAAAAAAGTCTTAGTTCAATGAATTTATTGAACTAAGACTTTTTTAAGCTGGAAAAGGGACTTGAACCCTCGACCTACTGATTACGAATCAGTTGCGCTACCAACTGCGCTATTCCAGCAATTATTTCAGCGTTTATAATTATATCAATTTGAATGAACAATTGCAACAATATGATGCTTCATTGATATTATAGAAAAATGATTAAAAATCAGATTTTTTTGTACCAGTATAAAAATCAGGTTTATTTAATTATAAAATATACCTTAAATTAGTCTAAAATAAACGAATAATTGTACCTAATGAAAACATAAAAATATATAATATTACTTGAAGATTTAATTTTTTGAGGAATTATATATGGATAGATATCCGCTATATCTTGACAAAAAAAGGCGTATAAAGCATTATATTTTGACAATTGTAATTTTGGTTATTGCAATTATCCAAACTGCTCATAGTGTTCTGGGTTGTGGGGTTACTTATGTTGCATATTTTGGCGATTTTATGATTTATTACGGTCAGCTTGGAGCAATTCTTGTTCCTGGACTTCTTGGCTTTATGCCTGGTATGATCTTCACACTGATACTTTTTATATTTAGTATGACTACTGCATTTGAATATGCTTATTTTAATAGCGGCTTTTTGATTACTGTACTTCTTACTTGTTATTTTGCAAAGAAAAAAGTATTTAATACAAAAATTGGATTTGCCTTTTCATTTCTTGTTCTTAGTTTTTCGCAAGGACCATTTTGGCA
>JAILEJ010000225.1 GCA_024688095.1 Butyrivibrio sp. | reverse complement strand
CGATCATCAAAGAATAATCTCATGACTTTTTGTCACTTCGCTCCAAAAATCTTGCAAATAGGCCATTCCAAGGCGACTAACGTCGCAGGGCCTATTTGCCTCTCGCATCACTTTCTCACAAAACCCGCAGTAAATGCGTGTTTCTGATTGAAGGTAACGAAAACATATACATTTATTCCCAGGGTCGCTCAGGATTGCCTTCTATTGAAGGATCCTTGTACTCATATCGCTGTGGATTTTTGCCAATATTTCTGAAATACTCTTTTATATTTTTTTCATGACCGATGTCATTGGGTTCATAGAATTTCATGTCCTTTATGGCATCTGGAAGGTACTGCTGCTCTACCCAGTGATTTGGATAGTTATGCGCATATTTATATCCAACCCCTCTACCTAGTTTTTTAGCTCCTTTATATGAAGAGTCCTGCAGATATGGAGGAATCGGAAGGTTTCCTGTCTCTCTTACAGTCTGCATTACTTTTTCTATTCCAAGATATGCTGCATTAGACTTAGGAGCCGACGCAATATAAGTTGCTGCCTGCGCCAGTATGATTCTTCCCTCCGGCATTCCAACACGTTCAACTGCTACTGCTGCCGAAGCTGCAACACATATAGCCATTGGATCAGCATTTCCCACTTCCTCTGAAGCTGCAATCAGCATTCTTCTTGCTATATACTTAACATCTTCACCTGCAGCAAGCATACGCCCAAGATAGTAAAGCGCTGCATCAGGATCTGAGCCGCACATTGACTCTATAAATGCAGCTATGGTGTCATAATGATTATCTCCGGTCTTATCATAGCGGATTGCTTTTTTTTGAATACATTCTTCAGCAACTGCCAGGTCAACATGTATTTTGCCATCTGAAGATGGCTTAGTTGTAAGCACTGCCAACTCTATAGCATTAAGTGCCGCTCTGGCATCTCCATCAGCTATATCTGCAAGAAATTCTGCTGCTTCATCAGTTATATCCGCGTTGAATTGCTTTACACCTCTATCAGAGTCAAAGGCTCTTTTTATTAAAGTTAAAATATTATCCTTTGAAAGCGGCTTAAGTTCAAAGATCCTTGATCTTGATATAAGGGCTCCATTTACTTCAAAGTACGGATTCTCAGTAGTGGCTCCTATAAGTATCAGTGTTCCATCCTCAACATAAGGAAGCAGATAATCCTGTTGAGCTTTATTAAACCTGTGTATCTCATCAATAAAGAGAATTGTCTTTCTTCCATATCCACCAAGGTTATTCTTGGCAGTTTCAACTACTGACTCCATATCTTTTTTGCCAGCTATCGTAGCATTGACCTGATGAAAATCCGCCGAGGTGGTATTGGCTATCACTTTTGCAAGCGTTGTCTTTCCTACACCGGGAGGTCCATACAGTATTATCGAGCTTAATCTGTCTGCCTTAATAGCACGATATAGCAGTTTTTCTTCACCAACTATATCCTCTTGACCAACTACCTCATCAAGAGTCCTCGGACGCATTCTTGCTGCTAACGGTGCTTCTTTTTCTTTTCTGTTTCCCGCCATATATTCAAAGAGATCCATATATGTATATACTCCTTTCAAAAAGAACTCACAGCACCCATGCTATACCTTTTGCCATACGAATATCTGCGTCTTTAAAATGATTTCCTGGATTCATCTCAAACACTGTATCTATCCCAATATTTTTATATTTTTCATATATTTGAGACGTTCTGCTTTCAACCGTACTCAAAAGCTGATTCCTTGTTTTAGATTCTTTATCTCCAAGCGAAAAATATACTTTTTCAGGTCTCTTAATAAAAGTATTATTATCTGTGAACTCCAAAAAATCAGGAAACCACATGGAACCAGATGCACTTACAGCAGCGCTGAATAAGTCAGTTTTATACAGACTATAGACAGCAAACAAGCCTGCTAAAGAATATCCTGCAATGATAATCTTTTCAGGTGCATTTACAAGTTCTCCTTTTACCGACGGAATAATATCCCCTGTCAGTTTATCCAGATATTTATCAGCTCCACCCGTACAAGGGCTATCATTCTTGTAAAGAGGAGGACATTCCCACGGTGACATCTCATCATCCCAATTGATATCACTTACAACTGCAAGACAAAATTTTTTATCACTAAGTTTCTTCAATACAGAATATATTTCACTTCCGTTACCTTGAAATGTATTTACAATAACAACTGAAGCCGGAGCTTCTTTCTCTCCATATATATAAATATGTTTTCCATCAATTATCATATATATTATTTATCCTCTTTTGAATCATAAATCTCTTCCTCGTGCTTAAACCCCCAATTCATGACTGCATAAAATACCGGATACAAATCTCTTCCCATTTCTGATAACGAATACTCAACATGAGGAGGAACCTCATTGAACTGAATTCTGTTAACAAGCCCATCTTCCTCAAGTTCTCTAAGGCTCTTTGTTAGCATTGTATTGGTAATACCGGGAAGATCCTTTTTTAACTGTCCAAATCGAATACTGTCATATATGCAAAGCTCATATATGATCTGTGATTTCCATCTTCCTGAAAGCATCTCAAGAAGTGGCGTCACCGGGCAATTTCCACCTCTTGTGACAATTCCTTTTTTTAACTGTATTAAATATTCTTCATAAGACATATAGTCCTCATTTTTCTGAGACATACATAACCTCCTATGTTTTTAACGATATTTCATGTATTTATTTTAGCTCATTTAGTTTCATATATCCATTCATATTCTCAAAACCAAGAGATTTATATAATTCTACAGCCATATATGAGCTCTCCAGGTAAATTTTGTCTACTCCCATCTCTCTGGCTTTACCTATAAGATAATTACAAATTTCTTTAGCGAACCCCTGTCTTCTATATGTCTCTCTTACATATATATTCATAAGATATGCACAATAACCCCTGGGGTTGTCAGGCGATGGCATCTCTCTATATAGACAAACTCCGCCGCATCCTGCCAATTCTCCTGATTTATATATTGCACAAGCGATATGACCGCCTTTTTCAAGTTCTTCATTATAATATTTTTCATTTTCTTTTCTTATATCTTCCCACTCTTTATCAGAAATGTTTTCTTTTTCTGTTGAAAAGACATTAGACAAGACCTCCATTCTCAAAGAAAGCAATAATTCCATATCTTCTTGTTTCAATTCTCTTATCACTATATTGGTATCTGTCACGCCGCCACCTTTCTTAAAACATTTGGGAGTGCTTCCTTATCTACCTTCCCGTTTGCATTAAGTGGAAGTTTTTTTAGTACTACAAAATACTCCGGAATCATGAAATCTGTGAGGTAATTACTCATATACTCCGTAATATCAGAAAGTCCAACCTCATCCTTCTCTTTTACAATATACGCAACCATGTAAGATAGATTATTATCATCCAATTTGGGTGCTACGTATGCCTGTTTAATATAGCCCGACTTCACAAGTACATTTTCAACTTCGCTTACTTCAACACGTTTTCCCTTGATCATTATCTGTGTGTCTTTCCTGTGTAAAAAAGCAATATTACCATCAGGAAGATAGTAACCAAGATCTCCGCTTCTATACATTCTACCTTTTTTAGTATCTACGAAGGCTTTGTTCTCTAATTGTCTGTTTCCAATATAACCATTAGAAACGCCTCCACCAAAGATGCACAATTCTCCTACTTCTCCATCAGGCAGTTCATTTCCTTCTTCATCCAATATCTTAATCTCTGTTCCAAGTACCGGTTTTCCAACTGGAAATGTTCCATCTTCCAGAACATTTTCTTTTGTACATCTAAGATATGAAGCACACACTGTTGTCTCAGAAGGTCCGTAAGTGTTATAAACCTCTACTTTTCCAAGAAGCTTTGTAACATAAGACGCTCTGATAACATCGCCGCCGCTTATGAGAAGTCGAAGACTATCTGGAATAGCTTCAAGACCATTTATTTCCTGCAAAAGATACGGAAAACCACTAAGCATTGTTACACCGTTTTCTCTTATAAAGCCTATTAGCTCTTTAACATCCTTTCTCTCTTCATCTGAAGGTATTGCAAGCGTAGCGCCTGAAAGAAGCGTCGTAAATACTTCTTCAACAAATATATCAAAAGAACAAACAGAATGCTGAAGCATTATATCTCCCTTATGAGGATGAAATTCATTTGCAAAAGCTCTTACATAATGACAAACATTCGCGTTTGTAACTGAAACCCCTTTAGGTTTACCTGTAGTTCCTGATGTATAAAGAATGTATGCCAGATCATTCTCATCATAGCTGGCCTTAACCAAAGCCTTTTCATCTATTGGATATCCCTTATCAACAATAATATTGGTTATCTCTGGAAATTTTTTCGAGTACTCACTATTTGTGATTATCGCAGTTACACCAGCTTCCTTCATCATGTATCTGATTCTTTCTATTGGAAAAAATGGCTCAACAGGTATATATGCTGCTCCAATTCTTAATGCTGCAAAAATAGATGCAATCATTTCAACTGAATGATTCATGATTATGCCTACTTTCTTACATCCATCAGGAAGCTTTGATGCTATTGTATCTGCCAAAAGCATAAGTTCCTTCCTGTTTAATCTCCTGTCATTATCAAAAACAGCATCAGCTCTCTCATTTTCATTTACCTGTGCTAAAAAAACTTCTATAATCGTATTCATCATTTACATCTCCTATATTTCATACGCATCTCTTCGTTACAATATGTATGATAATGGATGATGATAAATTCTAACAAGTACGCAGTTTTTTGAAACATAGTATCATCGATGATACTTTTGGGTGTTTTCAAGAGTTTCTGAAACAAAAAAATTTGTCATTTTTTTTAATAGCAAAAAGCAGTAGACCAAATGATCTACTGCTTTTTACAGTTGTTGTTGTTATTTTATTTTTAACCTCACCCGCATAAGCGGCAGGGGGTTCACGATATGTATCTGAAAATTGATGTATTATTTATTTGTGTTCTTTCCGTTAAAACCATTCCAGTAAAGATACATAACCCCTGCCATAACTGCAACTCCAAAAATACTACCTGCCATTGCCTGCAATCCTGCGAATATTACTTGCTGCATAATTATTATCCTCCTGTATTTCTTCATTTGTATTATTAGCTTTTGCATTACTAAGATAATAAACCGGTATTCCGAAAAGTAATGCTCCGCCAATTATATTTCCAATTGTGACTGGTACAAGATTAGTCACAAGGAAGTTCTTAATATTAAGTGTTGCAAGCTGACTATCCATATATCCATATGTTGACTTTGCAACCTCTACATACTCTGGATTAAGCTTTGCAATAATTCCTGCTGCAATATAGTACATATTTGCAACACAGTGCTCAAAACCTGATGTAACAAAGGCAAGGATTACAAAAAATGAAACCATAACCTTACCGATAACATCCTTTGCACACATAGCCATAAGAACAGCTGCACAGACGAGGATGTTACAAAGAATTCCTGAAGCAACTCCTGCTCCAAATGAAATATTTGCCTTACCAAGTGCAATCTTTATTGTATATGCACCAAGCAGTCCACTTGTATAATCAAACTGTCCTGAAAAATACATAAGAACAGCCATGAGTAGCGATCCAACAAAATTACCTATATATACAAGAGCAAGAACTTCTAAACATTTTAGAGGACTGATTACTTTTCTTGTAACACCTACAAGCATCATGCAATCGCCTGTAAAAAGTTCTGCGCCAAGAAGTATAACCATCATAAGTCCAACAGGGAACACCATTCCTGAAATAAGTCTCGCAATTCCAACATTTGAAATATTATGTGCAGCAACACTGCTTGCGGCAGCTCCCATTGCAATCATTGCTCCAGCCATAATTCCCTTACCAAATATTGTAAGTTTTTTGGCTTTTCCTTTGCCTTCAGTGTTCTTGACATAATTATTAATACTCTCAGTAACCGTATAAAAACTTGCCAATTTTAAACTCCTTCTATAAATGTAAGATTTATTGATTCTCATAGAAAAACAATGACCTTACTTTTATATAAATATATGTAGTTTTAATCCGCTTAATAAAATAGCAGAATAATTTTTATATAGGAAATATAAAAAAAGTATCCGCATATATCTTTTTTGATATATGCAGATACTTTAATTAACAGTAATTAGATGAGGCAACCTCAACCTTTGATTCATATATTTTCTTCTGGAAAAGTTTATCTATATCTCCAAGCTCATAGTCATCTCTATATATAAGAACATCCTTGTACTTATTATGTACGTGCCTGCAAGCGCGCTGTACAAGGCCCTGACGCTCAAGTATTGATTCAGGAATAGGTGAAACCCACATATATGTGGTAGGTACATTTGCAAGAAGGTCAAACTGTGATCCGCGCTCATAAACATAGATAATCTTATCATCCTGTTTTTTCTTCTTCTTTGTAGCCTCTATCATCTTCTCATGAGGACTTGTGATATCACCATGGGTTATCTTGATATAGCCTTCAAGATCCTCAGGTCTTATAGTATCAAGAGCAGCCAACGGGTGTTCTCTGGACATAACCAAAAGATACTCAAACTCCCATATTATCTCGCTTTTAAGATGATGATTTCTAAGAAGCGTATTGAAATTCTCTTCCTCATCTTTCTGATAACGAATGATTCCCATATTATAGCCATAGTCAGCAACATTTTGTATGGTCTTACTTGCATTAGTCTCATTGATTGTAACCTCAAGATGCTCGAGATTAGCTATTTCTTCAACAAGTGCAGTATATCCATTAGCTATATAGCTTCCTCTTGGAATTGAAATCTTGAATCTGTTAGAGTTATCGTCAGCTTTTGAAGCAATCTTCTCTATCTCTTCCACCTGTTCCAGAACTTTTCTGGCATGATAGATGAACTCTTCTCCCTTATCTGTAACCTTTATCCCACCAGCGGTTCTTCGAAAAATGGAGTATCCAAGCTCGCTTTCCATATCTTTAATTGTCTTGCTCAGATTAGGCTGAGCCATATAGAGATTAGTGGCCGCCTGTGAAATTGAACCAGCCTTCTCTATTTCAATTACATACTTAAAACATTGAATGTTCATAAAACCTCTTAACCATATATCATTATATATCTTTTTATATATATTACATATATAGCACACAACATCATAAATGTTAAGCAATTGAAGGATATATATTTATGATATATGCCATATATATTTTTATATATCTTTTTTATTGAAAATTATTATAACAAATTTTTATAATAACCACAAAATTCTACAATATCTATTTTTTCGCATAAAATAAGGGATTTGCAACAAAAACTTCAACTTATGAATTGAGTAACAAATGTTTTACTGATACTATTATTTGGAATGTCACTGCCACAAATTTTATAGGAATTCGCAGTTATATATAAAAAACATATATATTCTTATATATTTTATGGAGATTTTAAAATGAACTTTCTTAAAGATTCAACTAAAAAGAAACAGTTTATCATGAGCTACATTGTATTTCTGGCAAACGGAATGCTGGCTCTTTCAATAGGCTCGCTTCTTCCATTTGTAAGAGACCAGAGAGGTCTTGATTATGCTTTTTGTGGACTTATTGTAAGCCTTCACTCAGTTGGAAACCTCATATCAGGCTTTATGGCAGGAGCCCTGCCCATGGCTATAGGCAAAAAGAAAAGCATAATGCTTTTTGAACTCTTTTTCCCATTATCTTATCTGATCATTTTATTTGGAAAAAATAATCTTCTACTTGCATTTGCATTCTTTGCAACAGGCCTTGCAAGAGGCGCCTGCAGTAACTATTGCAACAGCAAGATTAATTATATAGCAACAGGCGTTGCCTGGGCTCTTAATGGTCTGCACGCAATGTTTGCAATAGGAGCTTTTGTCTTTCCACTTCTTCTAATGTTTATCACAAAAGATTCTGGTGAAATGTGGATTTATGCCTGTGGATTTCTTATAGTTTTGGGAGTTATAGTATGTGGCATATATCTTCTTATCCCGGAAGAAGATGCACTAAATGGAAAATCAGATAATAAATCCAAAATCAAAACAACTTCAGATATATTTGGATTTTTTAAAGAACCTCTTTTTTATATCTGCACAGGAACTCTTTTCTTTTATCTATGTGCAGAACAGGGAGTTATAGGATGGATGATTACTTATTTTAAGGATACCGGTCTTCTTCCTCCAAACCTTGCGCAGATAACAGCAAGCATTCTCTGGGTAATGATACTTTGCGGAAGACTTCTGACTGCCTATGCATCAACTAAGATGAAAAAAGAAAACCTCCTTCCCGCAATGGGCTTTGGAATTGTTTTCTTCTTTATCATACTTATTCTTAGCAAATCCACTATTCCTATTGTAATTGGTATAATGGGATTTGGTTTTTCTATGGCAGGAATATATGCAACCACCGTTTCCTTTGCGGGAAAGCTCATAAAAAAATATTCCCTTGCGTGGAGTTTTATTCTGACAACTGCAAGTCTTGGATCAATTCTAATGCCTTCAATTATAGGTTTTATAGCAGAAAACATCAGCATCGCAACAGGAATGGCAAGTATTGCCATCGCACTTGTAATTGACATGATATTTATTTTT
>JAILEJ010000199.1 GCA_024688095.1 Butyrivibrio sp. | reverse complement strand
GTCACCTCCGAATTGCACCCTGATTATCTGAAATAATATTTAAGCGGATATTTTTGTTGATGAAATGAGATTACAATAACAAAACAGCTCTCTTTACCTCGGAAAGATACTGCTCTATGTCTTTTTGATCTATGTTCAATGTTTTATCCTCCATAGAGCATATGATGTAATTTTTGTTTTTTTCTATCATAAGAATAACTTGATGATGGATTTTTGTCAATATTCTATCATCAAAAGGTTTCTTTCCTAAAAATTTTGTTTTTCACAGGTTATTCACATCTTCCTTAGGTTCATTTAAGGTAGAAGGACTATATTATAATCAAGAAATGCAACAGAGTATTTCAAAAGTTCATATAATGAACTTCCTCCCTCATAAGAAATAATTTTTTCATACTAATTCAAAAGCCAGGTTGTCTCCCTCACAACCTGGCTTCCTCCCTTTATAGGCTATAAAGCTACAAGCTTTGAATTAGTTTTAATTTCAGAGACAACATTCAGTTTTTCATCGGAAAGAAATGTGCTAAATGCCTCATTTACAGCAGCTCTGTCTACGCCAACTAACTTACGAACAAGCCGTCCTATAGGTGTATCACCATACTCTTTTATATAATATTCCTTTGAGCCAAGTTCATTTCAGAGAATTCTTTCAAGTTCGTCCATATCAGTTTTATTAAGCTTCTTATTATTACGAAGTTTATAAACTGAAATATTATCATAATGTTCCTTTAGGTAGAATTCAACTTTTTTCTTATAGTTTTTCAGATCATTGCTCCTTACATCCACTTCATACAGCGAAGCCATTCCGTAATATAAACGGTAAAAGCCAATCATGCCATTGTCTACTGGTATTTGAAGTATGTTCTTGAGACAATACCCTAGTATATGAGTGGGATTGACTATGATTTCATAAAAGATATGATGCCCCGGTTCGAAAAATATCGGCAATATGAACAACAGCATATATCAGTAAGTAACAGAATACAACAGTTGCCACATGAATATACAGAGAAGCCGCATACTCCGTCAAAAATGAAAATAGCTTAAAATACCCCAGGAGCAAATGCTCCCGGGGCATCTGTCGTGGTCTTGACATCGTTATATTCCAATAAGAAATATAAAGTTTTACGCGGATAGTTTGACTCTTACGCTTCATATGTTTAAACGCATAAAAAAAGCCTCAGCCAATATACTAAGCTGTGCCTCTTTGCATTTTGGGTATAAAAAATCGCATCAAAAAGTGATCTACTTGGATATTATAATCCGGCAACAATAAACAAACTAAACTAATAAACATTATACAGCCAAAGGACTAAAGTCAAGATTGAATAATTCTTTTTTACAGCTGTAAATGCCTGTATCAGATGCTGATGAAATGATTTAAGTAAATTTAGAAAATTTTTTCATATTATTAAAAAAGACCTATAAACAGCAAAACTGAGGCAGAAAATTATTCTGCCCCAGTTCTAAAAAAAGGTATGTTATCTATTATTAGGAATTGGCTTTTTTGTAATCTTTAATATTAATTATTTCCCATATTGCAAGTAACAGTATAAATAAAATGTCTACTAATATAAGCATTAACTGCCAAGCTGGCATGCCAGAATTCATTGTCATGGCATTTGAATTCACTTCTGTATAAAGAATGTTGTGAGCAGCATTTCTAAGAGCTACTATAGTTCCTGCAGACTCATCTGCCCAATATTCGTTGCTATAACTCATTGGCATCATTTTGTCAGTACCTGTTCTTAATGCTTCATTTGGATCTTCGTAATATTCACTAACTGTATCTAGTGAATCTGTTCCAACTATGCCTTTAAAGCCCCATTCTCCTCTGAGTATATTAAGCTGCACTTCTGCATTTGCACCAACCCATTTGCTTCCAATAGCATTTTTTGAATTCATGATTCCGTTGGCACCACCATTCTTTACAGCCATTTCAAAAGGCTTTAGATAAATTTCTCTAATAGCCTGCTCTGTACACCATGTACAAATTCCTTTAGCACGGTTTGTCTCTGAATCGTTAAGTGCAAAGTGCTTTAAATAAGGAATGATACCAAGTTCTCTGACAGCTGCAACTTCACTTGCGGCTATCATTCCTGAAAGTACACCATCTTCTGAATAATATTCAAAATTTCTTCCAGAAAAAGCTGTTCTATGAATATTCATACCAGGTCCATACCATCCGGTAAATCCAAAATCATTTAATTCATTTCCGATACTTTCTCCAAATTTTGCCGCAAGATCAACATTCCATGTGCTGGCAACCATTATAGGAGCCGGGAATGCAGTACCTGTTTTTCCAGTAAAAAAGCTATTAACAGCTGTAGGACCATCTGTCTCAGATGTAGAAGAAAAATTAATGCTATCTACTGAAACAGCATGAAATGTTCCATCTCCTGCCAATGACTTAAGTTCATCAATCGTAAGTTCATCAAGAAGTTCGTCCCATTTAGAATCATCATAATCTACTCCGATCATGTCCTTAAGTTCAAGGCCGTTATTGGCACCTGT
>JAILEJ010000033.1 GCA_024688095.1 Butyrivibrio sp. | reverse complement strand
TTTTTGTCCAATGAGCAGCCTCATCCACATTATTGGGGACTTACATTTGATAAGGAGATGTATGATGGACGTTCTAAAGCAACTTTTCATGGAAAGGAATACGTATGTCCCGGAAGATACGATGAATGGCTTTCATATGTATATGGAGATTACATGACAATACCTCCTGAAAAAGAACAGATTTCACAGCATGTTGTATGACATTTTTTAAATCTTTTAATGAAGGAAAATAGCGGATATGAAATATAAAGTTCTTGTTACCGCAGAAATTGATATAGATGTTTTGAGAAATATGTTTAATGACATTGAATTTGATACTGCAGGATATATAGAAAATCATGAGGTAATGGACTCAGGTGATTTAAAAAAAATAATAGCACCTTATAATATACTTATTTCTGAATTTGAAACTGTTACAAAGGATGTCCTCGATGCGGCGGATAATCTTAAATTTATTATATGCTGCAGAGGTGGTTTCAGATCAGTAATAGATGTTGAAACCTGTAAGGAAAAGGGAATACTTGTAGAACATAATGCAGGAAGGAATGCTGGAGCGGTTGCAGAGATTGTAATGGGATATATCCTTAACTGGGCAAGAAATATTTCTTCATCTGATAAACTTGTTCATAACAGGGTTATTACAAGTGATACAAGAAATATTCCCAAAGAATACAGGGATTCTATCTGGGGATTTGATAATAACAGTCCCTATGTTGCTCTTCGTGGCAGAAGCGTTTCATATATGACTCTTGGTATAGTAGGGTATGGAAATGTTGGAAGAAAGGTTGCTGAAAAAGCACTTGCTTTTGGAATGAAAGTAATGATATATGATCCAATTGATGTTTCAATTTCGCTTGGAGAAAATATTGTAAGGGCTGATTTTAAAAAACTTTTATCTGAAGCGGATATTGTAACACTTCATTGCCCGGTTACTTCTTCAAATAAAGATATGATGGGAAAAGAAGAGTTTAAATTGATGAAGAAGGATGGCTTTTTTATTAATGCTGCAAGGGGTGGACTTGTTGATGAGAATGCACTTATATGGGCACTCGAAAATGGAGAAATATCCGGAGCAGCTATCGATGTTACCAAAAATGAACCTATATCTGATGAGGATCCTCTTTTGAACGCTCCAAATCTTACAATTACGCCACATATTGCAGGTGCTTCTGATGAAGTTGTAAAAAAGGGCACAGAAATGGTTATCCATAAACTGATTGGTTTTTTGGGAATGGATATTGTAATGTGATTTGTAATAAATAATATTGGAGAATAAAGTGAAAAATATTGTTGTTTTGCTTGCTGCAGGCACAGGAAGCAGATTTGGGAGTCAGGTACATAAGCAGTTTTATAAGCTTGATGGAAGAGAGGTTATTTCTTTTTCTATTGAACAGCTAAAAAAGGTGAAGAACATGGATAAGCTTATAGTTGTTCTTGAAAAAAATGAAGTAGAATCAGGTGAGATAGCCAGGAAATATGATGTTGAGGTAATAACAGGCGGAGATTCCAGAGCAGAAAGTTTTAATAATGCACTTGAATATATTGATAAAAAATATGGAGACTGTGAGAAAGTAATTTTCCATGAGGCTGCAAGGCCACTTGTTAAAGCTCGGGTTTTTGAAAAGTATTTTGATCTTCTTGACGAATATGATTATGTTGAATCCTGTAAGAAGATTACGGATTCTTTGGGATCACTAATAAAAGGTCAATTTAAGAGAGAGGATTTTTATCTTATACAGGCTCCTGAGGCATATAGATACAAGCTTTTAAAAGAAAATTTTGATGTTAACAGTGAAATATATTTTGCAGCGCAGCAATTGCCTGATTCTTCAAAAGGATACAGGTTTTTTGATATAAAAAATAATTATAAATTAACTTATCAGGAAGATATAGATCTTATAAGATATATGCTTTCAGTTCAGAAAGATGAATAAGGATACCATTAAGCACAGAAAATGTTTTTTTACAATTTAAAGTTTGTAAAAAGTGCGTTGCTTTTTTGAGTTAAAGTGATAAAATGTACCTAGCCTGAATGCAGGAAATATAAAAATGTTTTAAGGAGAGAGTTAGTATGTATATTACATGTTTGGATCTTGAGGGAGTACTTGTACCTGAAATTTGGATTGCTTTTTCAAAAGCAAGTGGAATTCCTGAATTATCAAGGACAACAAGAGATGAACCTGATTATGATAAGCTTATGAAATGGAGACTTGGTATTCTTAAGGAACATGGTCTTGGACTTAAAGAAATTCAGGAGACGATAGCTACTATTGACCCTATTCCTGGAGCAAAAGAATTTCTTGATGAGCTTAGAAGTATTACTCAGGTTATAATTATCAGTGATACATTTGAACAGTTCGCAAGCCCACTTATGAAGAAACTTGGATGGCCTACAATTTTCTGTAATTCTCTTGAAGTTGCAGATAATGGCGAGATTACAGGCTTTAAGATGCGCTGTGAAAAAAGTAAATACACAACAGTTAAGGCTCTTCAATCTATTGGATATGAAACAATTGCAAGTGGAGACAGCTACAATGATCTTGGAATGATTAACGCAAGTAAAGCAGGATTTTTATTTAAGAGTACAGATCAGATTAAAGCTGATAATCCTAATCTTGAAGCATTTGAGACATATGATGAGCTTCTTGCTGCTATTAAGAGAGCTATGGTCTAATTCAATAGTTGGACAATTTGTAACATAAATTTTAACAAATTTTTAATTTTTTATTGGTTATCTTAAATAATTATGATAGAATGTAAGGCAGTGCAAATGTAAATGCACTGCCTTTATATTTTTTGCTGAAAGAGAGAAAAAGTATGTTAAAGAAGAAATTATGTAGTGTAGCACTTATTTCTGTTCTTGCCATAGCTATGGTTGCTTGTGGAAATAAAGAAGCAGGTGATGATGCTGCAACATCTATTAGTATTTCAAAGATTGAAGAAGAAGCAGATACATCTGCTGATGAAGCTTCTGTAGAAGCTACTGTTGAAGAAACTGATTCTGCAGCTGAAGCTGCAAGTGTTCCAGAGGGAATGTATCTTAGTGAGATGACAGGTGAGCCTATCGATGAATCACTTAAAGATCAGAGACCTATTGCAGCAATGGTTGATAATGAGAAGACAGCTCTTCCACACTATGGTATTGCTGAAGCTGACGTGGTTTATGAACTTATGAACAGTACTTTAAACGACCGTATTACAAGATTTATGGTTATGGTTAAAGACTGGGGAAACATTAAACAGCTTGGAAGTATCAGAAGTACAAGACCTACTAATATTTTACTTATGAATGAGTGGAATGCAGTTCTTTGTCATGATGGTGGCCCTTACTATAATGATCAGTATTTTAAGTATGATTGGGCTGAGCATCTTTCAGGTGTATTCTCACGTGTGGATAATGGTAAGGCAAGAGAGTTTACAGAATATATTGTTTCAGGTGATCTTGAGTCAAATCTTGCAAGTGCAGGAATTTCTGAGACATATAACGAATATAGAAATGAAGACGAGTCACACTTTAATTTCACCCCTTGGGGAACTGAAATTAATCTTGATGAAGTTTATGATAAGACCTATGATGCTACAGATATAACACTTCCTTTCTGGCACAATGGTTCAAGACTTCGTTATAATGCAGATACTCAGACATATGATTACTATGAGTATGATTCACAGCATCTTGACGCAGAGGATAGTGAGCCTCTTACATTTAAGAATGTTATACTTCAGTGTTGTACATTTACTCAGCTTGATGAGCATGGATATCTTATTTATAACTGTATCGATTCAGGACAGACTGGATGGTATATTACAAATGGTAAGGCCAAGAGTATTTCATGGGTTAAGGCCGGTGAAACCGATATAACAAGATATTATGATGATAATGGTGAAGAAATTCAGATTAATACCGGTAAGACATACATTTCGCTTATTCCTAGTGATACATGGGGAAGTGTTTCATTCCAGTAATCGTCATTGCAACTTGTTTTTAATATTATTAATATGGTTCCAAAAGAGCATGATTTTTGGAATGTAGTGACATAAAGTCGTCTATTATTGATAATATGTAATTTTTAGTCTAATGAGTTTTGGGGAGCTTTTGTTTTTGTATAAATATATATAACTACTTAGGATATATAATTTATCTGATTTGTGCAGTTATATATGATTTATCAGAACAGAGCTCCCTTTTTATTTGAGGGGAGTTTTTCAGTTCTAAAGAAATAATATATTTTAATGAATATTTTATTTAAAATTAACTAAAAAAGGACTTTTAATTAAGAATTAAAGGGTATGATATATTTGTTAAAATATAAAATGTTCATATAATTTTTAAAAAAATAATGCCCCTAAATAGCAGGAGACTATTTTATGTATTATGAATATCAATATGAATTCTCAGCATTACTTGTTTTATCACTGGCTGTAGTGTGTCTGTTTTACAAGCCTTCAATATATAAAAAATATGGGAGATCTGTAAGTAATGCAATTTTTCTTTGCTACATTTTTTCCTTAACTGATGCATTCACAGCAATGCTATTTAATACGCATAATCCTAAGTATTATTCGCTGTCATATCTTTTGATGAGTATATATTTTCTGTCGGCAATTTGGCTTCCATATTTCCTTGGAAAATTTATTTTCGAAATATGTGAGGCTAAATTTAATAATATATTTTATGCAATTCCCAACATTGTTTTATCTGTGATATTACTTGGATTTAATAATTTTACGCATTTATTTTTTGATATCGATAAAAGTAATCTGGAATATGTGTCTGGAGTGTTTTTTCTGGCTATTGATTTGATGTTTGTTCTACTTTATATAGGCGTTGGTTTAAATGCAAAAAGTAATTATGTTTTTCTTGGTAAAGTCAGAGTCAGAACATTAATTGGACTTATGGTATTTGATATTACTGTAATTCTATACCAGTTTATTAATAGATATATTCTTG
>JAILEJ010000024.1 GCA_024688095.1 Butyrivibrio sp. | reverse complement strand
AATCATCAATACCAGCTTTATATCAAATGCAAGTAATATATCGGTAAACTGAAATTTTAGTTTGCGACCTGTTGAAGATACCGAAAAAGTATTATCAAAATCAAATATTCCCCATGGCGTACTTGGTTTATTCTCCGATTCCTCGCTATTTTCAGAATCGCTATTTTCAGAATCCCCATTATCTGAAGTATCAGAATCTACTTCTGTGTCATTAATAATATTGGCAATTTCACCATCTTCATTTATGACAGCAACATTCAGATTTGGAACAAGGCCATTTACATATCCTGCTGTTGCAAATCCCGAAAAACAAACAACAACTATGATTAGAGCATCAATATGACTTTCAACAGTTCTTTTTCTATGTTTTATTGCAAGTCTGCTACGCGCATCGCTCCATACATCAGGAAGAAAGGCCCTGACAAAAAAACTGTTTTCATATTTAGTCAGATAATATAATGTAATCGTAATCAGTATGGAATTTGCAAATGTCATCATTGCACCATTTAAAAGTCCTCCGGTAAGGTTATCGAATGAAATATTTGAAAATGACGCAAGACCAAGCATTCCATAAATTAAGTAAAATAATATTGTAGTACTAAGATAAAAATATATAAAAGATAAAAATGCGCCTCTTTTTGTTTTATATGTATTTCGCATCATGAACCAGGCAACCATACTGATTGATACAAGTGCATAAACGGCAGTATATGCATACTCAAGATCTCTTATTAAAAGAGTTAAATAAATCACAACAAAACATATCATTCCCATAACATATCCGTATAATCCGGTAACTAAATTAAGTGGAATGGTATATAAAGAAAACTTTATTATTTCAGCAAAGTTGTCAAAATTCTGTGCAGATATGCACATTGAACTAAAACCTATAGCACTTACCATTGCTATAATACGTGTTGCCAAAACTATGAATTTCATATATTTTTCTTTTTTAGTATTCATAGGCACCTCAATAATCTGTATACCACACACAACTTCATAAATATCTTTTTATAAAAACATTTTTATACTTTATATTGTATTTTTCGTTTATTCTATTTACAAGAATCTTTTTATTAAGTAAATCCAAACATTTTATTAATTGAATAGATACCGTAAACAGTATAAAATTAAGATAAACAATCAAAAGTGGAGGAGGGCAATATGAAAATAACAAAAAGAATTTCGTTACTATTAACCATTATCATTCTAATGTGTAATGTAACATGTAATACTTATGCAGAAACTACAAAAACACTACTAACAAGTATTTCACTAAGTGATACATCAATATCGCTGGACATAGGAACAACTTATACCCTTTCTGTATCGTATCTTCCTACAGATGCAACTGTAAAAGGCGTCACATGGACAAGTAGTAATGCCACAGTTGCAACAGTCTCAAGTGGTACTATTACTGCTGTTGCAGAGGGAACTGCGACAATTACAGCAACTGCCACTGATGGAAGTGGACATACTGCATCATGTCTGGTAACAGTAGATCCAGAATATATTGAAGTTACAAGCATAACTTTAAGTGATACTACTCTCGAGCTTGATGTTGGAGAAACAGATGTTTTAGATGCAACCGTTCTTCCTTACAATGCATCTGATCAGGAAATAACATGGAAATCTACCGATACTGATATAGCCACTGTTGATCAGGATGGCTATGTTAAGGGTATTTCTGCAGGCACTTGCAAAATTAAAGCAATTTCATCTGATGACAGTTCAATCAAAGCTGTATGTAAAGTAACTGTTGTTGATAAAAAGGCTGGTAAGATATCAAAGCTTGTACAATCAAAGCAAGTACTTAGTAAGAAAAAAACCTCTAAGAATAGTATAACAGTAACTTATTCAAAGGGAGCTTTGTCAAATGTAACTTATGAAATCCAATATAAATACGGAAAAAAATCCTGGTCAAAAGTATATACAAATGCAACCACAAAAAAAATCAAAAATCTTGTAAAATTAAAAACCTATAAAATAAGAGTTCGTGCAAGTAAAAAAATTGGCGAAAAAGTATATTACAGTAAGTGGTCCAATGTAATAAAAGTTAAAGTCAAATAATTACATTTTAAAATATCATAAAAAACGTCTTTTCAAATTTAATTTGAAAAGACGTTTTTATTAAAACACTTATAAACAACAGTATATGTCTTACCACTTGCGCTTTTTCAAAGGGCAATGGTTATTTTGGGCTAAAGCCCTTATTTCGACATAACATCCGCATTTCATGCAGGTAGCCGAAAGTAAATTATCACAGGAAGTACATTTTTTGAGGCGCTCTTCATAAACCAAATTACTTACACGGTCTTCATCAGTAAGCATATCTCTTGTCTTATTTATATAAGATAAAATATCTTCCTTCCCTGCCATATCACGTATCAAACATATTCTACATTTGTTACCATTATTATCCATATAACAGTTCTTTAATTTTCCTCTACTATAACTGCTGTAACTGAAGCCTTTGAAAGCTTTACGTCAATTGCATATCCATCTTCTGAAACTTTAACATCAAGATTTTCCAGTGTTACGTTTTCTGGATTGTCAAATGTATTATATTTGCTTACATCACCACCGATAGTTTTAGCAGAAGCCTTTGCTGCCTTAACTCCTCCAAGTGTAATGTGAGCTTCACAATCATTTTCATCATCAAGATTAACGATAGTTACTAAAAGCTTTCCACCCTTTTCACTTGCTGATATATGAAGATTCTGAACTTCAATTTCTCCATCACCAAACATATCTGTTTCAGCATATGATTCAACCTGACGAGCACCCATATGTCCCTGATACATATCAAATACATGATATGTAGGTGTAAGAAGCATTCTTGGTCCATCTGTAAGTACCATTGCCTGAAGTACGTTTACCATCTGAGCAATATTAGCCATAACAACTGTATCACAATGATCATTAAAGATATTAAGATTAATCCCTGCAACTATTGAATCACGAACTGTATTCTGCTGATACAGGAAACCAGGATTTGTTCCAGGTTCAACTGTAAACCATGTTCCCCATTCATCTACTGCCAGACCAAGTTTTCTTCCCTTTGGTGAATACTGCTTAATAATGCGGCTATGATTCTCAACAAGTTCTTCCATATAAAGAGTTCTCTTAAGTGTTGCCATATATTCGCTCTTTGGAAATCCTGTTGCGGCACCTTTAACTTCCCAGTCTTCTCCGGCAATTGTATAGAAATGTAAGGAAAGAGCATCGATTACATTACCTGCTGTCTCTGCAACAACCTTAGTCCAATGATAATCGTCAACATTTGCACCACTGGCAATCTTATATATTTTGTGATTGTCATCATAATTTCTCATATATGTAGAATATCTACGAGCAAGGTCTGCGTAGTACTCTGGTCTCATATTACCACCGCATCCCCATGCTTCATTACCGATTCCCCAATACTTAATATTCCATGGTTCTTCCTGTCCATTACTTCTACGAAGATCTGCCATTGGAGAAATTCCACCCATATTACAATATTCAATCCAATCAGAAAATTCCTGAACAGTTCCACTACCAACATTACCAGAAAGATATGCCTCACAGCCGAGCTGATTACATAATTCCATAAATTCATGTGTACCAAAAGAATTATCTTCCGTTACACCACCCCAGTTAGTATTTACAATCGTTTTACGATTTTCCTTTGGTCCAATTCCATCCTGCCAATGATATGTATCAGCAAAACATCCACCTGGCCATCTAAGTACGGGAATGTTAAGTTTCTTAAGTGCGCCTACAACATCACTACGCATTCCATTTACATTAGGAATACCATCTTCTTCCTTTACAAACAAACCTTCATATATACATCTTCCCAAATGCTCTGAAAACTGTCCGTATATATTAGGATTAATAGTTCCCTTTGATCTTTTAGTATTAACT
>JAILEJ010000002.1 GCA_024688095.1 Butyrivibrio sp. | reverse complement strand
CCGGATCATTCTCTTTTACATCTGTTAATCCTTCTTCTAAATTTACCCTATCCAGATGATGCAAAAATTTTGCCTGATACGATTTTATAACCTTAATCGGAGGATTTATCTGCTCTATAAGTTCACCACTTGGTTCCTCTTTTTCTGAAACAATCTGAGCAGCTTCCCAGTCATTATCATTAAATTGAGGATTATCCCATCCATCTTGTATAAGTGTTAGATCAAAGGTCTCTGATCCATATACATTAGACTGAATGACCGGATGCTTCATTACCTTGAAGCTGTCGTCTGCATATATTTCTCTGACCGTCCCATCCTTATAGCTTAATGTAAGCTCAAAGGCAAGCACCAGACATTTTCCAAAAGGCTTGTACGGATTAGGATTTGGCGGCATAAATCCGGGAAAAGTAAAAGTATAATGTTCATCATTTTTTATAAACCAACCATTTCCGACTTCCACTCCGACCACATTTTTCCCTGAGCACAAATAATCTGTAACATCAAAGGTTACATATTCAATAACCTTGCTATAATCTGTCCAGCCCGGATCAAGTTCATGATCTCCAACCTTATTTCCATTGATATGAAGTACAAACTGGCCTAGTCCACAAATCTTTATACTTGCACTATCAATTTCTTTTTCTATTTCAATTTCCTTTCTTGCGTAAAATGGCGAAGCTGTACCATTAGTAATAAATGGACCTAATTTATTCATTATTTCTTTTTTCTCCTGTCAAGTTCTACTATTACATCCTGCGCTATCTCATCATAGTGATATAAGAATTTGATAAGAAGGAAGATAACAACAAGTAAGATGGCTGGAACCCATGCAAAAAGTGCTGTGATACCAACGTTAACTGCAGCTGTCTGAACAGAATCGGCCACATAACCTGTTATTGCAAGAACCCAGCCTACACTTGCAAGTGCAAAACCAGAGCTTATCTTCTGTGAAAAGCTTGTTATAGCTGAACCCATTCCTTCAATTCTCTTATTTGTTGTATATTCACCGTAATCGATTCCATCTGCAAAAAGTGTACTTACCGGAACTGCAAGAAGTCCTGTTACAAGTCCCGCAATAACAGTACCCGCAATAAGAAGCGGTACATTTTGTATAACACCTGCAATTCCTCTGAGGCTATAACCTATAACCTGGCCAACAATTCCAATATACATACAGTTCTTTTTTCCAAACTTCGCAAGACAAGGTCCAACAAGAACAACTATACCAATTAATATTGGTAGTATGCTTACAAGATTAAGTGATGTAGTAAGCATTGAGTCTCCCATAGTATATGTATAAAAGTAAGTCTGTGCTGACTGATTTACCTGTGTTGCAAAGTTTACAAGAACTGTCATTATAAGTGCAAACATAAGATATTTATTAGTGAAAAAGAGTTTGAATTCTTCGGCGACTGAAAGCTTTTTTTCTTCCTGTTCTGATATGCTTTTCTCAACAGATACTACATATTCCTTTGAAAAAAAGAATCCATAAAGAAGTCCGAGAGTAACTATTACGCCATAAATTATAAAAACAATTCTCCAGGCTGTTGTATCTCCACCAAATTTAAAAACAAGTGGAAATGTTGCAGAAATACCAAGAATTGTACTTCCAAGTCCAAAGAACATTCCAAACGCTCCCATGGATCCACGTTCTTTCATATCCTGAGTCATAAGTGCAAGCAAAGCGCTTCTTGCGATTCCAACTATTGTAAACATTACAGCTGTAAAAAGCACATAACTGCAAAAAGCATATATCAGCTTGACTGTATCTGACGCATTTTGTGGGATGAAAAATATAAGTGCTACAGAAAGACCTGTTGGAACTGAAAGCCATAAAAGCCATGGTCTTGCTTTGCCCCATTTAGATCTTGTCTTATCAATAAGAATTCCTGCAAGTATATCTGATATACCATCAAAAAGTCTTGCTATAAAAAACATTGTTCCTACAGCCCCCGCTGCAAGTCCAATATTATCTGTATAAAACATCGTAAGAAATGCTGCCAAAATTGAATTTACTGCTTCCGGAAAATCAGCAAGTCCATAAGACAACTTTTCTGAAAATTTAAGTTTACGTGCGTTACCCATATCTTTTATTACCTCCTAAAAGTACCTTTCATTTGATACATAAAAAAATAACATAGAAAAAGCAAGTCAATAATTCCCATAAGCGACATAAAAAAGTAACATTTACGACATCTATTTTTGACAGATATGAGTTAGAATATATTTTAATGAGCATTACTGTTTACATATATTTTTTATTAAAAAAAATCAGAAATTTTATCTGTGCAAAATATCATTAAAGGTGTGATTTATTATGGATATATTTAGTGAAGTACCAAAATTATCAAAAAGAGAACAATACTTAAAAGAAGTCTTTCTGAATTTTCACCACAGGAATTTAGATAAGCCCTGCAGTGTTGAAGGTGTACAGGATATTCTTGATATTGCATATGACAACATGATGTCTGCCAAAGAGTTTGAAGAAGCTCATGAATATAATTTCATAGATAAAAGCCTGGACTGCTCTCTCGTCCGTCATATGAGATATACTCCGGCCACCTGGCACAACCATGAATTCTTTGAGATATTATATGTACTTCATGGATCATGTGAAAACTATTTTTCTGAACATGCTATACATATGCAAAAGGGCGACATATGTATTTCCGCTCCCGGTTCAACTCATGCAGTCAGTGCCTTTAATGATGAAGATATTATGCTTAATATTCTAATAAGGAGAACTACTTTTGAAAGATATTTTATGGGATTAATGGAGGAAGATGATATCTTGTCTTCCTTTTTTCACAAAGCTTTATACCAACGAGATAAAATTCCATACATTATATTTCATACCGAAAACGATTCTGCCTTAAAAGCCATAATAAAAAAAGCTTCGAAAGACTTTCATGGTAACAAACGCTTCAAAAGACAATTTCTCAATAACTGCTTATCAGAATTTTTTATAGAATTACTTCGATCTTATGAGCATACAGTTGAAACCCCTGATATTAAAAGAAATAGCTTATCAGAAAATACAGTATTTCTTTTAAAATATATTCAGCAGCATTACAAAGACATTAGCCTTAAAGAACTATCAGCTTTTTTTAATTATAGTGAAAGACAGCTTCAACGAATTCTATTAAATGCTACAGGCAAAAATTTCATGGAAATTGTTCAACTACAGAAAATGAAGGCAGCAGAAAAGATGCTTATAGAAACAGACTTTTCAATAGAAAAAATATGTGAAGAATCTGGTTACCAGTCTCCAAATAATTTCCGCAGAATTTTCAAAAATAAACATGGGATTACTCCCCATAAATTCCGTGAAAATAACAAATAAAAAAATCCGCATTTCTGCGGATTTTTTTATCACTGTTAATCAAGTAATCCTTCAAATTTATTTTCATTCATTGGTCTGTAGAAGAAAAATCCCTGGATGTAATCACAGCCGGCATCTCTTAAAAAGTCTAACTGTTTCTCTGTCTCAACACCTTCTGCTGTTACCTTTGCACCAATTGAATGAGCAAGTTTTATCGTAGATTCTATTATTGCTTCTGCTTTTTCATTGATTCCTATTTTCTTTATAAACCC
>JAILEJ010000482.1 GCA_024688095.1 Butyrivibrio sp. | reverse complement strand
GTTCAGGAAGTTAATACATCTGTAGAAGATCTGGCAAGAGAGACAGAATCTGTTGCAGCTGAAGTTAAGAATATTAAGAGAAGAGCTTCTGATATTCAGGAAAAGAGCCGTGCAGCGCAGGAAAGTTCTACTCAGATTGCTAATGACAGAAGAGAAGAACTTGAAGCAGCAACAGCTAAGGCAGAGGTTGTTCAGGAAATTGCAAATCTGGCAAATTCAATTTCTGATATAGCAAGCCAGATTAACCTTCTTTCTCTTAATGCAAGTATCGAGGCAGCTAGAGCTGGTGATGCTGGTAAAGGATTTGCAGTTGTTGCTCAGGAAATCAATAAACTTGCTACTGAAACAGATGAAGCAGTAAAACAGATTCAGGATACAGTTGATGGTGTTCAGGAAGCATTTACAGATCTTTCAACAAGTTCAAACAAACTTCTGGAATTCCTCGTAGGAACAGTTGCACCTGATTATGATAGTTTCATAGAAGTTGGTCAGCAGTATGAAAATGATGCTGAACTATTTGGTAACCTTTCAGCTAGAATTGAAGAGATGACAGATTCAATTAAGGCATCTATGAATGAAGTAAATAAGGCAGTTCAGAACATTGCTGAATCTACACAGGATACTGCATCAAGTAGTGCAGATGTTACAGAATCTGTTAACAGCGTAACTGATGCTGTAGATTCAGTTGCAGATCTTGCTACTAAGCAGCAGGCTACAGCTGGAACACTTTCAGATATTGTAAGTAACTTCAAACTTGAGTAATATATTTATAGTAACTTTTAATTAAAAACTTTCAGCTAGTAAAAATACCTCTTTCCATTTTGGAAAGAGGTATTTTTTACGTTGTTTTTTTCAAATTGTACTTCCATCTAAATATTGCAACACCTATGATTAAAATATATCCAATAATACTTAGAGGCTCTGGAAGCTCTGAGAAAATAAAAATTCCAAGAATAGCTGCAAATACTACCTGAGTATAATCAAATACAGATATTTCTTTTGCAGGAGCATATTTATAAGCTGTTGTAATACCAAATTGTCCCAGTGAAGCTGATATACCAGCCATTATTAAAAATATGAGTTGAATAGAAGTCATTGGTTTAAAGTCTAATATAAACTGTGGAAGAGTAATGAGTGATGAAAAAAGTGAAAAATAAAATACAATTAATGGCGTTTTGACATTTTGCTTTCCAAGTCTTCTTACAAATACATAAGCGGTTCCTGCCCCAAAACCACCAAGTAATCCTATTAGTGATGGAAAAGTCTGTGATAGGTTCATTGTTGGCCTTACTATGAATATAGCTCCAATAAAGGCGATTATGGTAGATATAATATCAATTGGTGAAGGAACCTCTTTTAACAAAGGAATTGATAGTAATATTGCAAAAAAAGGTGAAAGTTTATTTAGCATATTGGCATCAGCAATTCCTATTCTGTCTATAGCGTAAAAGTTTGCTATAAGCCCCATAGTACCAAAAAGACATCTGCAAATTATATTAATTCTTCCTTCTTTTGGAGGAATGAAGCTGGTTTTAGATTTTATCATTGCAAAAACTGCAACAAATAATGCTACAAAATTTCTAAAAAAGGCTTTTTGCATAGTTGGTAAATCACCTGCAAGTCTTACAAAAATAGTCATAAAAGCGAATCCAAATGCTGCCGCTAGGATACAAAGAATTCCTTTTGTTTTATCCGTTAATTTCATGTTGTAATAAATCTTCTTTCTGTTTTAATCATAAGGTCGTATTTTTGCTGCCTGTCTGCGATGTTCTTCTTCAATAGCAGCGTAGTGTTTGGCTGTAGTATTTATATCTTTATGTCCAAGAACATCTGCTACAAGTCTTATATCACCAGTTTCTTTGTACAGAGCAGTGCCATAGGTACTTCGCATCTTATGAGGTGATAATTTTTTATTGGGTACAGCAATTTTAGCATACTTTTGTACCATTTCCTGAATGCTTCTGACTGCCATTCTCTTTTTTCTGCTGGATAAGAAAAGAGCTTTTTCTTCTGCAGTTTCCATGTATCTTTTACGGTCACCTTCAATATAATCAAGAAGTGCAAAATGAACATCTTCATCAAAATAAAGAATGCTTTCGTTTCCACCTTTTCTAACTATTCTCAGAGTATCTGCTTCAAAATCAATATCATCAATATCAAGTCCAACGCATTCTGATACACGGATTCCGGTATGGAGTAGAAGAGTGAGAATAGCTGTATCTCTTTGTTGTAATTTTGTGCAAATATCAGCCTGATGTTTACTAGACATAGCACTGTTTTCTATTACATTCATAAATCTGTGAACTTCATTGGAATCCATACGAATTATGGCTTTATTTACTTTTTTGCGAGATGAAGCACCTGCAGTGGCATCATTTGTTAAATATCTGTGGATACAAAGATATTTATACATGCCTCGGAGTGCTGACATATGACGCTCAATACTTTTTCCTACATTTTTATGCTTGTTATCGCCTGTATTTAGCTCTAAATAATCCTGGTATTCATTTATATCATCAAAAGATAAATTGTCTAAAATGTCTATAGGAATACTTTTTAAAGGCATATCCTTAAGAAGTGGGTTTACCTCCTGAAGAAATTCAAAGAAATATTTAAGATCTAATGCATAATTTATGGCTGTATTAATCTGGCATGAACGCTTTTTATCATCAAGATATTTTACTGCATAATCTGGTAATAATTTAGATATGGATCTATATTTTAGAATCTTTTTTTCTTCAAGTTCTTCGTAGTAAGCTGAATCTTTCCCCATAGATATCCCCCTTTGTAAATTGGTTTTTCATATTTTTATTATAACTCAAAAATACTTTTTAATGTAGGCTGCTATTAAGTTAATAGTTTAGCAGGATAAAATCATAAATAAATCTTAATATTCTCTTTAAAAAGTATTTTGAATATTAGTGTAAAATATGGTTTTGCAAAATCATTTAAATACATATTTATATACTTAATATATAAATTTATATATACAGTTTTTTGGTTTGGAATTATAACGTTTTTAAATAATTAGGTATTAAATATATTTTAGTTAGAAAAGGTGTTATATGAGTAACGATATTTCTTCGGTAGAATATTTACTACAAAATCCGCATTTGATTAAATTTGCTTTTCAGCCAATTTATAGAATTAAAGACTATTCAATTTATGGATATGAAGCATTGATGAGACCGGGAAAAATGTCTCCAATTGACTTTATAAATCGTGTTGCTGAAATGGACAAATTATATATAATAGAAGAGATTACTAATTACTATGGCGTTAAGAACTTTATGGATTTAAAATTAGAGGGTAAAATTTTCCTAAATTCTTTTCCATCTGTTTGTATGCGTGTATCAGAGGCTAAAAAAGTTGCTGCCCTTGGTGGTGATTATATGAAAGACAGACTGGTATATGAAATTCTTGAATACACACATTTTGAAAAATATGCATGGGCTATGAAAAGAGCAGCCTTTTTAAGCGAGGGAGCAACACCTTTAGTTGCCATAGATGATTTTGGTACAGGTAGTAATATTGATGAAGAGTGTCTTGATTTCTATAATCCTAATCTTGTAAAGATTGATCGTAAATATGTATCTGGAATTGATAAGAATATAAGTAATCAGATTATTGTAGATAAAATAATTTCTATTTTGAGGAAGAAAAATATAATGATACTCGCTGAAGGAATTGAAACAGAAGAGGAGTATAAATATTTTAAGGAAAAGAAAATAGATTTTGCGCAAGGTTATTTTCTTGGAAAACCAATGATTTATGATAATAAAAAGATCATTGATTTTAAAAAGGTAATATAAGAAATAATAATAGCTCATTGATTTAATCAGTA
>JAILEJ010000477.1 GCA_024688095.1 Butyrivibrio sp. | reverse complement strand
ATTTCTATAGAATAAGCTCTTCCATCACATTCTTTTCTCTCTGCTGCAATCTTAACTCCATTTCTAATACCTGTTCCACCATAGCTTTGATCATCAGAATTAAAGATTTCAGAATATCTTCCATCTTCAGGAAGTCCAATTCTCATTTTCTTTTCATTACCTGCAAAGTTAGCAACAATAAGAAGCATATCCTTGCAATCTTTACTCTTACGAACAAATGAAACAATGCATTCCTCAGCTGCTATACTGTTAATCCATTCAAAGCCCTTATCAGAGACATCCAGATCATATAAAGCAGGATGCTTATAGTACAGTTCATTAAGATCACGAATAACATTTTCAAGATAAACAGCTGTATCAATTTCAAATGCATTTGGATCAATATAAAGCATCTTTTTACCCGGATAAGAAATCATGTAAGAAATTGCAAGTCTTGTATTTGCAAGCTTCTGTGAGCTGTCTCCAGGCATAATTGTATAAAGACCTTCTATTCCTCTTGCAAGATTTTCGTGATTGAACTCAAGAATATATCTTTCTGTAAAGCTATAGAAAATAGTAAATGTAAGTTCATCATGGTGACCTGCTCTAAATAATGGATCATTTGACATATATTCTTTAAAGTCTTTAGTAAATCCATTATTCCATTTAAAGTCAAATCCAAGCCCACCATCTTCAAGACTTTCAGTAACCTTTGGCCAGCATGCTGTTTCCTTGGTAATCATAAGTATATCCGGGCTGATTTCCTTAATAGTAGCAACAAGCTGTTTAATAAATTCAAGAGCTTCCAGATTCTCGTTTCCACCATAAATATTAGGAACCCATTCTCCTGGATTTCTATCATAATCAAGATAAAGAATTTTTGAAATATCTGTAAGTCTTATACCATCAGCATGGAATGTTTCTGTCAAAAATACTGCGTTTGAAATAAGATAATTTGTAACTTCTTTTCTACCATAATCAAATATAAGATCACCAGTCTTTTTAGAAAAGCCTAGTCTTGGATCCTCATACTCATATAAAGGCTTTCCATCAAAGCTCTGCAATCCCTCTTCAGAAAATGGGAAGAAAGTAGGAACAAAATCAAGTATAACTCGGATTCCTTCAGAATGAAGTTTATCAACTACCTTCATAAAATCTTCAGCATCGCCGTAAGCAGACTTTACACTGAAATATGATGTAATATGGAATGGATGTCCATCTTTATGCTCTGTTATCGGAAGAAATTCAACACAGTTAAATCCATAATCTTTTACTGTCTCGATAATATCCTTGCAAAGTTGGTCGTAAGTTACACCTTCATTGTATTTCTTTGCAAAATCATCAAGCGATATTTCACATACAGAAAGAGGTGAACCGTCAACATCAATTTTTCTCTTATTCTTTATCCATGAACTGTCTGTCCATTTAAAATCTTTAATAGCATGAACAACAGAAACCTTGCCAGAGCTGTCGGTTGTCTTAGTACCAAATGGGTCTGGTCTCTTATAAATAAGTCCTGTTTTAGTCTTTATTTCATACTGATATTTTGCACCATCACTAACATCAGGAATAAATATTTCATAAATGCCTGCTGGATCAAGGCGATACATCTGGCACACTCTGCCATCCCATGAGTTAAAATCACCTATAACGCTGACTCTTTCAGCATCTGGTGCCCATACTGAAAAATGAGTACCTATAATTCCATTACGCTCCATTACATGGGCACCCATTTTCTTATAAATATCATAATAGATTCCACTGCTTAATTTGATCACATCTTCTCTATCAAGCATTGGCTCAAAGGCATATGGATCATGCATTTTTATCACTTCATCTTTTTTAGTAATGATTTCATAATAGTATTTTATATTTTCCTTATAAGGAATAAGAGTTGCAAAAAAGCCCTCATCATCCGCAAGTTCCATTTCATATTTTTTAGAGCCTGTTCCTTCTGTGACTACTGACATTTTCTTTGCATAAGGAACAAATGCCTGAATAAGAAAATTTGATCCAACCTTATGTGCACCAAGAATTCTATTAGGATTATCACCATCAGAGTAAATAATCTCTTCTATTTCTGGCCAATTCATTAATTTGTATAGTTTTTTATTCACAACAACACCTCCATCATAATCAAATATTATAAAATCCTTTTTTAATAATATTAAACAAAAAGTTTTATTTTAATATCTTTTAAGTGATTCTTTCAAACAAACCATTCAAACTTTTTTTCATATCTTTTAGCGATTTATTTAAACATACCATTCAAACTTTTTTCAAATCTTTTTAACGATTTATTAAAAATATCTCTAATTTTTCTAACAAAATATATTTAAAAATCATTCAAGCGAATGGATAAATAATCCTGATAGTAGTTTTGGTTCAAACCATGTTGATTTAGGTGGCATTAGTTTACCGGCATCTGCTACATCAAACAATTCATGTATTGAAGTAGGATGCATTGCAAATGCAACCTTCATATCATCATGACATCTTCTTTCAAGCTCATCCAAGCCTCTTATTCCACCCACAAAATCAATTCGTTTATCATTCTTTGGATCACTGATTCCAAGAACAGGTTCTAAAATTTCATTTTGAAGTATGGCAACATCAAGTCCCTCAACAGGATCTTCACTTCTTATATCATCATGAGCTTCAAGCTTATACCAGCAATCATCAAGATACATTCCTACTTCATATTTATTTTCAGGTTTAAACTGACCTTCAACCATCTCAAAATCATATTTTTCAGCAAGTCTCATCATAAACTCTGAAGAAGAAAGGCCATTTAAATCCTTAACAACTCTGTTATAATCCATTATCATAAGCTGATCATCTGGGAAAAGGACTGACAAAAAGTAATCATACTCTTTATTTCCTGTAGGATTTGGATCTTCTGCTCTTCTTTTTAAACCAACTTTAACAGCTGAAGCACATCTATGATGACCATCAGCAATATAAATATTTTTCATACAACCAAAAGCTGCCTGAATAGCACGAATATCTTCCTTTTGATCAACTATCCATACCTGAGTACATACTTTATCAACTGAAATAAATCCATAAACAGGTTGCGAAAGTTCCTTCACCTTTTTGATAGTATCTGAAATAGTCTTTTTATTTCTATAACACAAGAAAATTGGTCCTGTCTGAGCATTGCAGGTATCTACATGTCTAATACGATCCTGTTCTTTGGCTGCAAGTGTGTTTTCGTGTTTTTTGATAATTCCATTTTGATAATCATCAATGCTACAGCAGGCTACGATTCCAGTCTGAATCCTACCCTTCATATTCTGCTCATAGATGTAATAGTATGGCTCATCATCCTGAATAAATATGCCATCAGAAATTTTATCCTGAAGAAGATCGTGTGCTTTTTGATATACATCATCAGCATACATATCATGATCAGGTTCAAAAGCTGTTTCAGCTCTATCTATAGAAAGAAAAGAATCGGGATTTTCTGAAACAACTTTAGCTGCCTCTTCCCTATTATAAACATCATAAGGAAGTGCTGCTACTTTAGAAACAATTTCTTCGTTAGGCCTGAAGGCCCTGAATGGTCGAACATCTGCCATATGGTACTCCTTATAAAATAAATTTGTTCAAAGCCTTAATTTCTTTGGCTTCTCCTTATTTTCCCCTATACATTTTCTAATTATAACTCATTTCAATCAATTATTGTCTGAAAAAAACTATTTTTTAGCAATAAATTTACATAAATGTCTGCTTTTATCTCATTCTTTTCTGCTTTGCGACGCTACGCACTCTTGACAGAACTTTTATTTTGACTTATTTGTAATCAAGCGCCTGATATATAAGCTATGCTATATGCCTTATATGTTTAATTTCTAAAGCCATAATTCCTGGTTTGCTCGTATTCCTTTTAAATTTTTCATGATATCACGAATTAACTTTATATACTTTAATCTAACCACTCCATTCCATTTTTTTGTTTTAGGTTCTGAAGAATTAAATATCGGCTATGCTTTCATTCTTTTAACAATATATTTTTTGTCAGGAGTTAACTTCACGCTATGCATTGCATTCCCTTTTTCAGTTTTTGTTCCTGAAGGATTAAAAAATCTGCTTTGCTGTCAC
>JAILEJ010000475.1 GCA_024688095.1 Butyrivibrio sp. | reverse complement strand
GCTTGCACAGGCTAATCAGAGTAACCAGGGTGTTCTTTCACTTCTCGGCTAATCTAGTTAGAGTAGGAAACTAATAAGTCAACTAAATAACTACCTAGGGAGGGTAAGGCGCCTTACTCTCCCTTTTCTTTTGCTTTTTTTAAAGACTAATGCGTGGTACAATTATTTTATGAATCTAAACGGGACTAAACGAGGGGGACCAATGGTCAATAAAGAGAATCCTGTTTTATCGATATCTATACTAACTTCAAATCGAAAAGATACTATTAGAAAATGTCTTGATTCAATAACGCATCTTAGGGAAGCTGTGCCCTCAGAGCTTGTGATAGTTGATACTGGCTGTGATGATGAGATGCTGTCAATTGTAAGGCAGTATGCAGACAGAATTGTTAAATTTGAATGGATAGGGGACTTTTCTGCTGCAAGAAATACAGGACTTGACGTCTGCAGAGGCGAGTGGTTTATGTTTCTTGATGATGATGAATGGTTTGAAGATACATCTGAAATAGAAGAATTTTTTTCCAAAGGTTATTATAAAAAATTTGATTCCTGCTGGTATATTCAGAGAAATTATTCGGATATGTCAGGAAAGGGCTACTCTGATCTTTATGTTGCAAGAATGGCGGCACTAAAAAAAGACGTACGCTTTAAAGGAATCATTCATGAATATATAGATTATAAAGGCGTTTATACAACGGTTAAATCATACGTACATCATTACGGATATGTTTTTGATACTCCGGAGGCAAGATATAAGCATCATCAGAGAAATACAACTCTTCTGCAAAAGGCTATAAAAAAAGAGCCTGAAAATATTCGCTGGTGGGCGCAACTTGTGCAGGAGTATGTGAATATAGATGAGTACGAGACAATAAAGGATATCTGCAGAGATGCGCTTTTAAATTTTGAAGATGCAGAGGATGATAATATCAGGAGAAATATTATCTATTTTTACTCGGCAACGATGGAAGCAGATATTCATACATATAAATTTGATGAGGGTATATCCATGGGAGAAAAAGCGCTTAAAGATACAAGACTTTATCCTATGGGAATTGCATATATAAATCTGCTGATTGCTTCTATGTATGCAAGAAAAAAAGAGTATAAGAAACTAAAAACATATGCTAAAAAATACATAGAAATATATGATACACTGATAAATGATGAGACGTCAAAGGTTATTCAGATGAGTTCTTTTTGTGAGGAAGTGCTGTCGGAAAGAAGCCACTCACAATGCTGCTGGATGCTCATAGGAGCCTTTATAAGAGATGAAAATACAAATGAGGTAAAAAAGTACTTTGACAGGATTAACTTTGAAAAAAAAGCAGTATATTTGTTTGATGAAAAAGATATAAATATTTTTCTAAAATATATTTCTTTACAAAAACTGAATGAATGGTTTGTTAATGCTGTTATCAGAATTAAAAATGCAGGATCTTTTACAGATACTTTTGTAAAAGTATTATCAGATTTCAAAATAGAGAATAAAGAGTCTTTTGACAGGCTATTAGCATTATGTGTTGCAGCGGGTATAATGCATCCATATATAAATTATGAAAAAATAATGGCATCAAAAAATAATGAGTATATTGAAATTACAGATATAGATATAGAAGATACGGCCAGGAAGCTGGTAGAAATGAATTTTAACAATATACTGGGGAATGATGATTTCTGGAATATGCTAAAGGTGCAGAATATAGATGTTGACAAAATTATAAAAGATATTTGTTTTGATAAATGGAAACAAGTAGTGGATGAGTATTGTGAATCTATGTAAAAATGTTTAGCGATTATATTTAGAATATAGCTATAGAACTTTTATTATAAAGAACGGAGGTGATGTAATATATGAATAAAATTGTATTTCATATAGGAACACCTAAAACAGCTACGACTACAATACAACGATTTTTATATGACAATCGAACTGTGTTAAGTGATTGTGGATGGTCATATCCGGATTTATATTTGAAAGTTGATAAAGTAGGGCATTTTAATGGGATTATACGAAATGGAAATATATTTAATGCAGAACGGAATGCTATAACAAATCGTGGTGAATTATGGGACGGAATATGTAAATATCTTGGGGAATTAGTAAAAGATAAAAATATTATTATTTCAGATGAAGATTTTTATTATGCAAACTATATGTATCTACCGGATTTCTTTAGGAACTTGAAAAAACACCATAATAATATACAAGTAATTATTTACGTGAGAATACAGGATAAGTTTTTGGAATCTTTATGGAATCAAAGAGTAAAATTTCATGATGAATATAGAACAATTGATGAGTTCTGCAATGATGAAAATGTATTAAAAATTGCGGATTATTATACAATAATTGAAACAATTAGTTCCGTATTAGGATCGGAAAATATAATAGTAAAAACATATAATAAAAAAAGGTTTGAGGGGTATTCAAGAGGTATTGTAGAAGATTTTTGCAGGTCGATAGGAGCAGATATAGATTTAAATAAATGTTTGTTTAATAAAGGATTTGATAATAAATCTCTTGTCGGAGATTATGCAGAATTGAAAAGAGTATTTAATGAATCTTGTGGTGAATTAGGAATTGATTCTTGGAGAATAAGAAAATACGGATTGGGAATTGAGGAGGCAGGTGCTCAAGATAATAATTATCATTCAGGTTCTTTTATAAACAAAGCTATTAAAGAAAGATTATTTGATAGATACCACGAAAATAATTTGAAATTATCAGAAAAATATTTGAATAAAGAACCATTTTTAATAGATAAAAATGAGAATTGTAATGTATATGAAAAAAATGAACATTTTGAGATTGCGGCTATAAAGTCTTTATTTAATATTATTTTAGAACAGCAAAAAATAATAAGTAGAATTACATCCAGACAGGTTTTTCTTGATAAAATTAATGAAGCTAAAAAAAATAAGAAAATTGCTTTTTGGGGAGCGGGACCATATTGTTATAATTTGATCTTTGAAATGAATATTATTCCCGAGGTTATTTATGATAATGATATGAATAAAAGTGGACAAAACTTATATGGTATTCCAATTACTTATCCAGAAAAAGTAAATTCTGATCAGTATTTTGTAATTATTACAGTAGAAAAATATGAACAGGTAGAAAAACAATTGAAGAAAATGGGATTTATAGATAGCAGAGATTATATCAGTTTACATTTCTATGAATGGAGATTGACATAATAATAGTGTTACTGCTTTTATATACAGTTAGCAAGGGTGTTTCTTGTGTTTATACAGAAGAAGCTGATAGTTTTTTTCAATACATTATCTAAAATTTTTAGGAGGCTAAGAATTATGAAGAAACTAATGTTATTAGGAGGGTCAAGATATTTAAAACCTGTTATTGATGCAGCTCACAAACTTGGCTTATATGTGATTACATGTGATTTCCTTCCGGAAAATGATGTACATAAACTATCTGATGAATATTGCAATATTAGCATTATTGAAAAGGATGCTGTTTTGGAAGCAGCATTGAAGTTGAAAATTAATGGAATTATGTCGTTTGCATGTGATCCTGGAGTGGTTACAGCTGCTTACGTTGCAGAAAAAATGGGACTTCCATTTCAAGGTTCATATGAGTCAACATGTATATTACAGGATAAAGGATTGTTCAGACAGTTTTTGTTGGATAATAATTTTAACTGCCCTCATGCTAGAAGATATACAGATAAAAAGGCTCCTTTTAATGATATAGATTATTTCACATGGCCGGTTATCGTTAAGCCTGTTGATTCAGCTGGAAGTAAAGGGGTTAATCGTGTAGATAGCCCGGATAAACTTTCAGAAGCAATCGATGTAGCAGTTGATGGATCTCATAATGGTGCATTTATTATTGAGGATTTTCTGACTTTCGAAGGTTATCATTCAGATGCAGATCCTTTTACAGTCGATGGAAAACTTGAATTTGTATCTTATTCAGATCAGCTATTTGATAAAGATGCAGATAACCCATACACACCTGCATATATTATCTGGCCATCATCAATGAAACAGGAGCATCAGGATTATCTCACTGGTGAGATACAAAGGCTTATGCAGCTTCTTAATATGAAGACTGGAATTTATAATATTGAAAGCTGTGTTGGAAATAATGGAAAGCCATATATTATGGAAGTCTCACCAAGAGGTGGAGGATGTAAGATTGCGGAGCTTCAGAAAATGGCATATGGGATAGACTTGATTGAGAATGAAGTTCGTAAAGCAGTTGGTATGTCGGTTATAAACTTAAAACAAACTGAATGTGTAGGACATTGGGCAGAAATGATTGTGCATGCAAGACCAAATGAAAGTGGAATACTTGAATCTGTAAGCGTCGATCCTGAGATAGCTGATAAATATTTAAAAGTAGTGGATTTATCGGCGAAAGAAGGCGATATAGTAAAACCATTTACAGGAGCAAATATGGCTCTTGGAGATATGTTCTTTAGATTTGATAGTAGAGATAAATTGAATGAGGTAATGTCTAAATCTCAAGAATGGCTTCATATTAATTTAAAATAAAAAGATTGTTTACGAACTAGTGAATATGGAGGGAATTATATGAAGGTAATTGCGATTGTACTTGCAGGTGGTAGTGGGCTTAGATTTGGTGGAAGTATTCCTAAGCAGTTTGTAAGAGTCAGGGGAAAAATGATAATAGAATATTGCCTTGAAGTAATCTGTGCAAGCTCAAAGGTAGATGGAATCTGGATTGTATGTGATGAGAAATACAGAAAGATGATAAACAAAATAAAGACTGAAAAATTTATGGGCTTTTCTGATCCTGGTGAGAACAGACAGCTTTCTGTTTATAATGCTCTCAAAGACATGGAAAAGGAAATACATGATGAAGACACTTGTGTACTTGTCCATGATGCAGCAAGACCTATGCTGTCACTAAATCTTATAAAAAAATGTGTTGAGATGACAGAAGGACATGATGGTGCAATGCCTGTTCTTCCAATGACAGATACTGTTTATGTAAGTGAGGATGGAATGCATGTGAAAGCTCTTTTGAACAGAAGGGAGATCTTTGCAGGCCAGGCTCCTGAAATATTTAATTATATGAAATATAAGGCAGCCATAGAAAAGCTTAGTCATGACGAGATAATTCATATTCATGGTTCATCAGAGCCTGCAATTATGGCTGGAATGGATATAGCAATTTTCCCTGGAGATAAGAAAAATATTAAGATAACAACAGCAGATGATATCAGAGCATTTGAGCAGATGATCTAAACTATTTGTTTTGCTTTTAAGAAAAAAATTTTGACCTATTAATATTACTTTAAGGTGGATAAAAGATGAAAGCCTGGGTACTTCATGGTATTGGTGACATTAGAATGGAAGAAAGAGAGCTTCCTGTAATAAGTGAGGGCGAAGCGCTTGTAAGAGTGGCAGCCTGTGGTATATGCGGATCAGACATTCCAAGGATTTATACTACCGGCGCTCATGTGCATCCTATTATTCCGGGGCATGAATTTGCCGGAACTGTGGAAAAAGTATACTCGGACAAGGATAGCATGTGGATAAACAAGAGAGTCTCTGTGTTTCCCCTTATTCCCTGCAGGGAGTGTAAGCCATGTCTTAAGAAGAAGTATGAGATGTGCAAGAATTATAATTATCTTGGTTCAAGGTGTGATGGTGGATTTGCAGAATATGTGAAGGTTCCTGTGGCAAATCTTATTGAACTTCCTGATACCACGTCCCTTGAAGTTGGAGCAATGATGGAACCTATGGCAGTTGCAGTGCATTCAATAAGACAGATTGGAATTGATAATAATGGATATGCTTTAGTTAGCGGATTTGGTACCATTGGATACTTTGTTGTCATGATGCTTCTTGGAATGGGGCAGGAAAAGGTAATTGTTATTGGTAAGGGAAAGGCGCAGAAAGATAGATTTGATGAGCTATGCACCTCGTATATTAATGAAAGCGGATTCAATATTATTTTTATTGATTGTATTGAAGGTGACAATATAAAAGAGAAGTTAAGTGAGTATGAGGTGACTTCAGCATACGAGTGTGTAGGAACAAATAAGAGCCTTGAAAACTGTATTAATTCTCTTGGACCTTCCGGGAAGATGGTTACTGTGGGAAATCCTCATAGTGATATGGCTTTGGAAAAAAATGTGTATTGGAAGATACTTAGAAGCCAGCTTGAAATACATGGAACCTGGAATTCTTCTTTTACAGGAGAGAATGATGATGACTGGCATTATATTATAAAGCTCCTTAAAGATGAGAAGATACAGCCGGAGAAAATAATAACGCACAGAATGAGAGTATCTGAGCTTGAAAATGGATTTTTTATTATGAGAGATAAGCTTGAAAGCTATGGAAAAGTAATGATGAAAATATAATAGTTTTGAACTAATGGAGAAAATAGATGATAAAGGCAATTGATGCAGAGATATTTACAGTTTATGATGAGCCGGTCTGGGAAAGAGAACAGCTTTTGGATTTTTATAAAGATCATGATAAGTCTGCAATTCTTGAATTTATAAACAATGGAAAGCATCTGCATGTGACATATGAAGCGCTTATATATGAACATATACAAATTTCAGATATAAGAATCTCTATTAGTTCTGATATGTTCAAAAAAGCATTTATGCGTTCTGGCAAAGAAGCAAGATGGATAGCCTGTGATGAAAATGGACAATACCAGACAGTTTTACAGAATTGTGGTTCTTATTATCTGCACAGATACGATAATGAAGGAGAACTTGATCTGGGGCTTATAAATAATTATGACACTATAGTGTTATATGGATTAAATGAATTTGCGGTTGAACTCTATATGAAGGCGTTACCTTTATGGAAAGGACATCGGATTATTCTTGCGGGTGACTGGATTTGTATAGGCAGAGTTTTAAAAAATATCCCCGGTAAAGAAATATTGATACAGAATAATTATGTTCCCGGAGCTAAATTTGAAATAGACTATCCTAATACTCTTCATGTTATGGATATACTTCCTGAAAATGAAGATGTAAAACGTTTTGAAGAAGAAAATATACTGACGATTGATGAACTTATGATCTATACATTTTTCTTTTCAGAACTTCATCATTATGGGGAAGAATATCCTGATAAGAAGTTTATTATCGTAAATGGTTATTTTAAATTAGAAGGAATTTTTGGGATACAGGACAAAATAAATACTGTTGTCAAGTATGCTATAAGCAAAGGATATATCCCGGTTGTAATACTAGTTGGTTCAGAAGAAAATATGTATTCAGATTTTTACAAAGATGATATTTGGGATAAATTTATGAATCAACCATATGGTTATTCGATGATTGATATTAAGAATGCTAAGAATGTTTATTTATCTCCTAATGCAAATTGTTTAAATGTAATGAGATATATACTTAGTAAAGAAATAAAGCCGGATATAGTTCTTGATACAGATAAAGAGCCATTTAACAAAAATGTAGAAGATTATATAAGTAAACATTCAGATATATTATCAGACCCGGAAGAAACCCTTGGAGTATTAATACGAGGAACGGATTATGTTAGAACTCGTATGCCAGGGCACAATGTTCAAGCCGGGCTTCAGGAAATAGTAGATAAAATTGCTGAAGTTGAAGCAGAGCATCCATACAAATATATATACCTTGCGACAGAGGATCAGGAGATATTTGATATTATGAAGGATGCATATGGAGATAGACTTATATATACAGATCAGGAGAGGTTTACCATAAATAAAGGGCAACTCCTTATAGAACTTCATGGTAAAGATACAAAAGAAAAGGGAAAAGGCTTTAGACTTGGTGCAGAGTACCTGTTAACGCTAAGACTTCTATCGAGGTGTGAATCTTTTATAGCATCAGGTTATTGTGGTGGAACAACAGAGGCGCTTCGTGAAAATGATGGTAAATACAGATTTGTATATGTTTTTGATAAGGGAATAAATGCGAGAAAATAATTTTTTTAAATAAAGTCTGGAACTAAATATTCCGGATCTGAAAAGGATAGGCAGACATATGATTATTAAAACGGACTCAAATAATAATATATATATATTTGGAGCACACTCAAGATCAAAGACCTTTGGAGTGTATATTAATGAGCTTTATCCGGAGATAAATATAAAAGCTTATCTTGTAGACAATGAAGAAGAAAACGAAGATTATGTTGAAAATGTTCCTGTC
>JAILEJ010000080.1 GCA_024688095.1 Butyrivibrio sp. | reverse complement strand
AGTACAGAAGTAACAACAATCGGAAAGAATGCATTCAAGAATTGTAAGAAGCTTAAAGAAGTATATATCAATGCTAATAATCTTAAGAAGGTAGAAAAGAACGCATTTAAGGGCGTAAAGAAATCTACAACAATTTATCTTGAATCTTCTAGTACAAAGGCATTTAATAAGGCATCAAAGAAAATTAGAAAATCAGGAAATAAGGCTGTTAAGTTAGTAGAACAGGATTAATATTCAATTTACGATAAAATGTGAATGTCTTAGTCCCCATAATCTGTTGATTATGGGGACTTATTTTTTGAAAATGGCATTATATAAGACTTTTGAGGTCTATTGGATTCTAAATGGCTTATAAAATGTATTAAGCAAGAACGATTAATTATAAAAAAACAATTAAATGTTGTGATATATACGCAAAAACACTTGCATTTTGCAATAGAAAATGTAGAATAAGAATTGTCAGTTAGAAAAGCTAATTGACAGAGGGAAATAAAAAATTTATGAATGGAGGAATTCAGAATGAATTTAAAAAAATTTGGAGCAACACTTTTAACAGTGTCTATGGCTGCAACATTTGCAGCAGCGCCAGCAGTATCCGTTAATGCGGCAAATTATAACACAGTAAGTACTACTTCTAATTCAAATGCACAGGGAGCAACTATTAGCGCAAACATCGATTATGTTGCTAAATTTATTGATGATGATGATCATGATGGTCAGGCTGATATGCGAGCAGAGGCTATTGCCAAAGGATATGTAACAAAAGTTACTTATTATGATGATTTTGATTTTTATATTAAGGATGAAACAACAGATACTACTACTTATAGTTATTATACTTGGAATGATGGATACTCTTCTACTACTATAGATTATAATGGTGCTGATTACTATGTAATTACAAAGACAACATATACTAATACTATTACTAATCAGTCATCAACAACCCGTAGTGATATTTCTGGTTCAAAGGACAATGTTACAACAATAGCAGATACTGTATATGTAAAATCTGGAGAAGATTCATATCTTTCTATTGGTCTTAAGAACGGCGATACTTCTATAAAGAATGTTAAGTCATCTAAAAAGAAAATAATGACAGCTAAGCTATTTAATAAGCTTGGAAGTACTACAATTACTAATGATAGAGTATATACATCTTTGGATGAGGCTAAGACAACACAATATTACTATACATCTCTTGGAGAGAAGAAGATAGCTGCAACAAGAACATCAACAAGTGAAGCTTGGACATATACAGCAGATTATATCTCATCAAATGGTTCATCTGCAATAGCATATATCAAAGTATCTCCAAAGAAGGCAGGAAAGTCAGTTATTTCATTTGATATTTATAATAATAGTGGAGTTAAGACTGGATCTAAGAAGATTAAAGTTATAGCTCAGGCTGATACAGATGTATTTAAGACATTTACATATGCAGGAAAGTCTCTTATTGAGAAGACATATGGTGATACAAAGTACATCAACTATGGTAAATCTACATCTGATTCAACTTTTAATGTTGTTTCTAAGAAGAAAGGTAAACTTGTAGTAAAGACAAATAAGAACTATAAGATTGTTAAGATTGAAGTTGGTAAGCTTTCAAAGGCAGCAAATAGTGGTGCTATTAACTATGATGGAACAGCATATTCTAATCCTGATGCTTATTATACTTATGCATATTCAGGAACAACAACAACTGGCAAAAAAGTTGACTTGAATGGTGATGGAGACTATCTTGACACAATAAATGGTATTGATGAACAAGATGTAGATTTCACATATTCAACAGTTAAGTCAGGAAAGCAGCTTAAGCTTAGTACAGTTGGCTATAACAATGGAAATGAAACTACAGTAACCGCATATAAGGGATATGATTATGTAGCTAAAGCTTCAACAGCAATTACTAGTACATCTACTGATAGTGATAAGTCACTCTATGCTCCAACAGCAATTAAAGTTACTTATTATGACAAGGTTACAAAGACTTATACTACTACTGATCCTATAATACTTTGGACAAAGGCTAAATAATTTTACCTTATAAAATCAAAATAATTTAAGATCCCTGCACCGAAAGGTGCAGGGATTTTTTTGCTATGAAAAAATTAAAAATTTTTTGATTAAAAAATAATAAAAAAAATTCCATAATTTAATGTAATATTTTATAATATATAATATTAAGTTATGGAAAGAGGGACGGATTTTTGAATACCGATAACATTACTGTAAATACACAAAGTAGTATCAGAATCAAGGGCAGTAGAAAAGTTTTGTATTTTGATCCATTCAAGATTGAGGGAAATCCGGGTGATGCAGATTTTATTTTTTTGACTCATGATCATTATGATCATTTTTCACCGGAGGATATCATTAAGGTAGCAAAGCCTGATACAGTATACGTTTTCCCAGAGAGAATGAAAGATGCTGTAGAAGCCTTTGCAATGGATGAGAAGCATCTGATACCACTTAGTCCATTAGTTGTTAAAGAGTATGGAGATATAGTTATCAGAACAGTTCCTGCATACAACACAAGTCTCATAAAGCCTTTTCACAAGAAAAATGAAGGTTTTTTGGGATATGAAGTAAAGATGGATAACACCAGATACTACATTTCCGGAGATACAGATGAGACTTCTGAAGCTATCAAGAATGTTAAGTGTGATGTAGCTATTGTTCCAATAGGTGGAACCTACACAATGGATGCCAAGAAGGCAGCTGACTTTGTTAATAAGCTTAAGCCTGAGATTGCAATTCCTACTCACTACGGAAGCATTGTTGGTAAGGCGGAGGATGCTGAAACTTTTAGGAAAAATGTCAACAAGTCAATAAAGGTAGTAATTAAGATTGAGCAATAATTGAAAGGTATAAATGTTTATGAAACTTTTCCATACCGGATATATGGAGATAAGAAATCCTGATGTGCATCATGGAAGAAAAAATGCTGACTTTGGTCAGGGTTTTTATATGTCAGATGATGGAGAGTTTGCTGGCAGATGGGCCAGGGAGCAAAAAGGCCACGACATAATTGTAAATAGTTATGAGTTAATTACCGAAGGTCTTAAGGTCAAAGAGTTTGAACGTGATAGCGAATGGTCTGATTATATATTTAATAACAGAGCTGCCAAAGAAGATTATCTTGGTGAGTATGATATTATAATAGGACCTATTGCTAATGACACTCTTTATAATATATTTGGAATTATAACCAGTGGTTTTCTTTCAAGAGATATGGCACTTAAGCTTTTACAGGTTGGGCCATGTTACAAGCAGATTGTACTAAAGACACAAAAGGCTGTTGATAATCTTAAATGGATTTCAGGAGATGTGCTAGATCATGAAGCAGCATTAAATTTTGCGGCTCAGGTCAAGGCAGAAGAGGAACAGTATCAGGAAGCTATTTCCAGGATTCTTAGCGATGAAAATTAAATATATATAGTTTTGAAGTTCATACATAAATAAATTAATTTTATAAGATGATGATTTATTTAAAATTCAATGATTGTATTCAAAACTTTGGTTTCAATGGCGAAACTCCTTTACTCAAAAAAATTGAGAAAAGGGGTTTTTTTGTGTTGCTTTATATTGTATATTAGAATTGCATGCAATATAATAGTGTGAATCATTTAAAAGTGGGGTAATAAAATGGATAACTTTTTAGATATGGTAAAGTCTCGAAGAAGTGTAAGAACATTTGATGGAAATGGTGTGAAGGCAGAGGATGTAGATACTCTTAAGGCTTTTGCGGAAAATATAACAAATCCTTATGGAATAGATATTATCTATGATTTTCTGGAAGCAAAGAAGAATAATCTTTCAAGTCCTGTAATTTCCGGAGAAAAATTTTATATAACTGCAAAAGTTAAGGCTGGAAAATATTCTGAAGAAGCTTATGGATACAGCTTTGAAGCGCTTCTTATAAAGGCACATGAAATCGGCCTTGGCACAGTATGGATTGGCGGAACAATGCCAAGAGAGAAATTTGAAGAAGCTGCAAAGGTTTCAGAGGGTGAAATTATGCCTTGCGTAAGTCCTATAGGAACTGTAGCAGATAAGATGTCTATAAAAGAAGGTCTTATGAGAAAGGGCGTTAAAGCAGATAAGCGCTTTAAATTCGAAGAATTATTTTTTGACGGAAGTTTTGAAAATGCAGTTGATGAAAATAAAGCCAGAGAAATGGGGCTTGCTGATGCATTTGAAGCTGTAAGACTTGCTCCATCTGCTGTAAATAAGCAACCATGGAGAATTGTAGTCCAGGGAAATTGTGCACATTTCTATGAGAAGAAGGACAAAGGATTTGACAATGGTGTATATGATCTGCAGAAGGTAGATATAGGAATTGCAATGTATCATTTTGAGCAGCAGCTTATCTCAGAAGGCAGAAAAGGACAGTTTGAAGTTAGTGATCCTGGTATAAAAATGCCTGCAGATGTTGAGTACATCACAACCTACAAATTCGATTAAGAAAATAGAATATGATTATAGTATGGACAGCCTCATTATTGGGGCTGTTTTTTATTTATCAGGAAATTAGGAGGAATTTCCTGATAAATAAAAAACGCTCCGCTATGAATGCGTAGCTCTCGGAGAGGAATTTATTGCTTATGCGAATCGCTTGCGCGAAAGAATTTCGCAAGCGAAATTCTTTCTTATGTTATGAATCCATATATAAATTGACAAAGTTGAAGCGTAATTGAATCTATATATAAATTGACAAAGTTGAAGCGTAATTGAATCTATATATAGAACTGTAAAGTTAAAGTATAGTTGAATCTGTATATAGAATGGCAAAGTTAAAGTATAGTTGAATCTGTATATAGAATGGCAAAGTTGAAGCATAGTTGAATCTGTCATATAATTTAAATAATGAAAAGAAGAAGTCTTTCTATAAAGGAAAGGCTTTTTTATCTTGTTAGAGGAGGAAACTTAAATATGAAAAAACTTTCTTGTATCAGAGGTGGGAGAATAGCTGCAATAATAATGGCGGCAGTTATTTCTTTTTCATCTTATGGATGCGGTTCTACAGGTGGTTCAGGAACTGATGCATCTGGTGACACAGAATCTACAAGCATTAATATAGAAGAAAGAGAAGATGAAGGGGATTCTGAAGCTTTAGAAAACGGTGAAGGAGAATCTGAGGATTCCACTCAGCAAAATATATCTTCTGATGCAGATACAAATGATAGTAGTGCGAAAACATCTGGCACTCAGGCGGCAGAAGGTACAGAAACATCTGGCACTCAGGCAGCAAAAGGAACAGAAACATCTAACTCTCAGGCAGCAGAAGATGCTGAGATTACAATTGTTAATCATGATGTCTCATCATCTGTAGAAGGCACTGTTATGGCAACGGGAATTTATTCTGAAATCAAGTTATCAGATGAGCTTTCAGATGAATATCCAAAGCTTAAGGAAACGATGGACTCTTTTAACGAGAGTTGGAAGGGAATGGTTGAAAGCGATGTTGCAACTTATGCAGTCTGGGCTTCCGAGGAAAATGCGGATAATGACATAAGTTATGCTTCTGAAAAGACAGCTCAAATAGTAAGAGTGGATGACAGAATTTTTTCCATTATTCTTAATTACTATGAATACAGCGGGGGTGCACATCCAAACCATGGTTCACTTTCTATAAATATAGATCCTGTGACAGGAAATCTTTATGAACTTAGTAATGTTTTGAAGGATTCTACAGGTCTTTCGCAGGCTATAAGAGATAAGCTTGATGAAGGCTATCCGGGTTGTCTTGAAGAGATAGACGAATATCATTATGGTGAGGGAGAAGTTTTTGCTGATAAGCTTTTGGAAGATTCTTATACCTGGAGCGTAACTGATGAAGGGCTTAATTTATATTTTTCTCCATATGAGATTGCAAGCTATGCTACAGGATATCTGGAAGTAGTACTTCCATACGATGAGTACCCGGATCTTATACAAAATGCGTTCAAGGTAACAGAGAAGCAGGACATAGAATCTCTTGTGGCTGAGACAGAGGGCGAAGGAGTTGAAGTTGAGCCTCAGGAGGAATCAGCTCTTTTTGATATGATTACAATTGCTAATCCAACCTGGGAGAAATATTGTAGTGCGGAGGACACTCATGAAGATGCAACATTCATCTCACTGACTCAGACTAAGGAGGACAAATCTGACTGGCTTGACTCGGAAGTATGGGCTGCGGAAAATGGTTTTGATGTTGTTTATCTTCCATACAGTGATGGAACATATTATTACAGACCTGAAATGGCGATCGAATATGACTATATGTACAATGAGCTGATGATTATGAGCGATGATCAGGAAACAGTTTTGTATGATTATGATCTTAGTGTTCTTGGAAATGGCCCGGATGAAAAAGATGGAAAGTATTCCGGTACCACCCAATATATAAGATGGGCGCAAGTTGTTGATGATGTTGTTTATGTTTCTATCGGTCATAACGGTTATGCAACAGAAGAACCATTATCTAACTACATGGTTGCTATTGACCTTAATACTAATGAGGTTATCTGGAGAAGCGAGCCATGTGTAAGTAACGCAAGGAATTTTAAAATAGTTGGTGACACAATTATCTGCGGCTATGGATTTACAGCCGAGCCGGATTATATATATCTTCTAAACAGATATACAGGCGACGTTGTTTCATCTATTAAAGTAAATTCTGCACCTGAGCAGTTTGAGATTGTAGATGATACTTTATATGTTGCTACTTACAATACTGCTTATGAATATAAGATTAATTAAATAGTTCTTCTGCAAATGCTCACTGAAATTTAACATTTTAGTTTTATAATTTTGTTGGTTTAGAGGATAGAGGTTTTGAGATATATTCTTGTAATGTTGGTATGTAGAGGTTTATATATACATACATGTTTAAGGTGGTGTATAGAGTATATTTGTGATAATATATTTTGCTGTCAGGAAAGAAATCTTTGGCCAGAGAGAATTAGAAGTCTATATTACTCTGAACTAATGCTGTATTTATTTTAATTATATCATTAAAATATAATCATAATAAATCATTTGGAGACATAAAAGTCATTTAATTGGCGGAAAGGAGATTGTTATGTTTACCTTTTTGATGATGTTATTTTTCATTTGGGTACTTGGTGGATTTATCAAATTTGCATTCAGAGCAACGTGGGGATTGTTTAAAATTTTAGGTGTTTTCATAATGATCTTTGCATTCCCAATGGTATTTTTGGTAATACTTGCAGGCATTGGTAGTTCAATTTTATTACCTATAATTCTTATAGCACTTGCCTTTGGATGTATAGCCAAAGCAGCATGATAATACATGAGGAGCTGTTGCAGCGATTTGATATTACTTTTCAGGTAGACATGGTTATGTAACCTTTTTACCTGAGAGGAATTATATCAATATCAAAGCAACAGCTTCTTTTATTTATAGAAGAAGTAATAGTTGGTATTTACAGTTTCTTGAAATAAGACGATGAGAAAAGCTTTTCTCATCGTTTTATTTTTGGTAACGTGTAATAATTTGTTGTACAAATAATTATTCTTAGTGTATAATGTTTCTCAAAATATAGTTGTGGGAATTCTTGATATCAAAATATAGTTGTGGGAATTCATCCTTTCTAATTATATTTGAAGGCTTTCTTGGCCAGTAAGGTGTTATACATCTTATATCTAATCTATGTAGCAGAGAAATCACTGCTGTCATCGGATATTTTCCTAATTTAAATAGTTTAATGATAAAGCTTTTAGGAACTAAGTGGTGTAATTATACATTTAATTTGGTTGAAGCTGCAGATTTGGGAGAAGCTGTTGATTTGACAGATATTATGTTAAATAGCCACTTTGGCTATTTTGATTCAGTTGTTACTGCTGGAAATAAAGGAAATAGAGAAAAGGGCAGTAGGAGGATGGTTAAAGGAGGGAAGTTACTACGGCCGGAAATTAAAAAAAGTGGAAAGGGTCAGTAAGCAAGCGGTTAATAGAAGGTAATCGCTACTGCTGGAAATAAAGGAAATAGAGAAAAGGGCAGTAGGAGGATGGTTGAAGGAGGGAAGTTACTACGGCCGGAAATTAAAAAAGTGGAAAGGGGCAGTAAGCAAGCGGTTAATAAAAGGTAATCATTACTGTTGGAAATAAAGGAAATAGAGAAAAGGGCAGTAGGAGGATGGTTGAAGGAGGGAAGTTACTACGGCCGAAAATTAAAAAAGGGGGAAAGGGTCAGTAAGCAAGCGGTTAATAGAAGGTAATCACTACTGTTGGAAATGAAGAAAATGAGAAAGGGGCAGTAGGAGGATGGTTGAAGGAGGGCAGTCACTACGGCCGGAAATTAAAAAAAGCGGAAAGGGGCAGTAAGCAAGCGGTTAATAGAAGGTAATCACTACTGTTGGAAATAAAGGAAATAGAGAAAAGGGCAGTAGGAGGATGGTTGAAGGAGGGAAGTTACTACGGCCGGAAATTAAAAAAAGAGGAAAGGGGCAGTAAGCAAGCGGTTAATAGAAGGTAATCACTACTGTTGGAAATGAAGAAAATGAGAAAGGGGCAGTAAGTTTTGAAATGTAATAAGAATATCAAAAAGTAAAATCTAAATTCAAGCAATATTTTCAAACAGAAAACTAAAATCAAATAACACAAATAAGGCAAAATAAAAAGCCAGAATATAAAAGCCAGAATATAAAAGCCAGAATATAAAAGTCAAAATAAAAGCCAGAATATAAAAGCCAGAATATAAAAGCCAAAATAAAAGCCAAAATAAAAGCCAAAATAAAAGCCAGAATAAGAGTCAGAATAAAAAACAGAACATAAAATAGAATGAAAGGAACAATACAGATGAATGGTTTAAAGGAACTATTAGTTGGCGAAGAGAAACGCCTTATGGAAATAAAAAATATTGTTGATCCGAGACTTGTAAATGTACCAGAAGGAAGTCTTAGAATAACAAAATCAAACAATTGTACACAGTTTAGGTATTCTACTGTAGAAAGTAAAAAGGAAATATATATTCCTAAAAAAGATATGATGCTGGTCAATGCCCTTGCACAAAAGACATATGACCGTAAAATTAAAAAAATAGTGGATAAACGATTAAAGCAAATAGGAAAGCTAAGCAAGGAATATGA
>JAILEJ010000421.1 GCA_024688095.1 Butyrivibrio sp. | reverse complement strand
ATTAAGTCTGTCTTTGCAAATGTAACAAGGTTTGCCGTAGCTTTTTCAATTCCTCCATTTGTATATGGTGGATTAAAATATATCTCTGCAACAGACTTACCTGCGACATTGCCTGTATTTTTTACTTCAACTTCTAATGTTATATTCTGTCCATCATCATCTACGGATGCAATCTTAGATTCAAAGCTTGTATAACTTAAGCCATAACCAAATGGATATTGAACAACTGCATCATAATCAATAAGCCCTTCTGCTGCTGCAGTTTCATAGAATTTATAACCGACATAAATTCCTTCACTGTATTCTACAAAAGGAACTTCATTTTCAGCAGCGCCTGTAACATCTTCATAGTCAGTATATTTAAAGTTTCCAATATTATTGATATATGGAGTTGTTAATAAGTCATATACAAAAGTATCAACAAGATGTCCTGAAGGATTAACTTCTCCTGCAAGTATCTTCCCAAGAGCCCTGAATCCAACCTGTCCTGGGCTTGGGCACCACACTGCTGCATTTATGTTGCTATATGTATCAAGCCATCCAAGTTCCATTGGTTGCGCAGAGTTTATTACAACTACAACATTACTAAAATCTGCAGTTACTTCATCAAGCATTGCTATTTCACGGTTAGAAAGCTCAAGGTAGCTCTTTGATGCATCCAGATCGTCTTCCTGTGTGGAAAAGATAATATCTCTTCCCTGTTCGTCTATTACAAAGTTATTTTCTTCAGAAAGGCTCATTGCTAAATCTGAACCCTCACCACTTGAGCGTGAAATAACTACTAGAGCTGTATCAGAAAACGCTTTTGCTGATTCAAATATATTAGCCTGCATATATTCGTCTATTGAAGGTTCAGGAATTGTAAAATCTACACCAAAAAAACTAATAGTTGGTCTATCTACTCTATAGGCTGTATAAAATTCTTCAAGCTCCGGGTTTAATTCAAACCCTGCCTCTGTTAATCCCTGTAATAAAGTAACAGCTTCGCTTGAATCAGATGATCCTGAACCGGCACCACCATATACAGGATTGGTTGATGACCATCCAAATACATTTAATTTTGTATTTGCAGCAAGAGGTAGTGAATTATTCTCATTTTTTAGAAGTGTAATTCCTTCTTCCGCTATAGCTTCTGCTGTATCAATTGATTCTGAAATATGTTCGTCTGATATTTTAGAAGTACCGCTAAAAGCAGTATTTAGATTTGTAGATTGTGGACCTAAGCAAATCCAGTTGATTGTTACAAGTATTGCCATAAAAATAGTTGTAAAACTGTGTGCATTATATAGCTTTTTTTCATTCTCCTGTTTACGTGTTCTGCCATAAACTAAAAGTGCAATACCTGCTATTAATATAAGTCCCCCAACTATAAATTGTGGTATCATCTGGCTTATGGCCGTTTCTATGTCAGTTGACTGAACCTGAACGGCCCCGCCAAACATCAGCTGGTATACCTTATAACTCGCTATACCAAAGACAATAAAGAACACAGCCAAAATTATAATTGGCAAAAATTGTTTCTTTTTCAAAATACTTTCCCTCCTTGATTAAATATCGTAAAAAAACAATATCATTTTTTTCAGGAGGTTCTTTCTAAATTACATAACTGGACAAAATCATTCCTATCTTGCAAAAACAATTGTGAGAACAAAAATATCATCCATTGATTTTATAGATATACTGCCTTTATATTTCTCAGCAATTTGCCTGATAGAACTTATTCCATATCCGTGATAATTCTTGTCTTTCTTTGAAGTAACAGGATTACCGTTCTCATCAAATTCAATTTTTCTATTATGTGAATTTTCTATTTGAAGAACTAATATATCATTTTTTGTTTGCAATCGTATATTAAGAATTCTTTTGCTATTATCAGTAATTTCTCGAAGTGCCTCAATCGCATTATCTAGAGCATTTCCCATTAGAATATATAAATCCATAGGATTCATGAATCCCAATTTCGAACCATCAATCATTGCAGTGAATGAGACATTGTATCTTCTGCATATAATACTTTTTTCCATCAAGACTGTATCTAATATTTCATTTCCTGTTTGAAAAAAATCATCATAAAAATTAACGGCTTCTGTAACTTCATCGATTGCTTTTTTTCTAATCTCACTCATATCTTCAGATTTAAGAGCCTGAATCTGATATTTTAAATCGTGGCATTTGTGATTGATTACATCGATGTTTGATATAGACTGATCAAATTGTCTTCTGCGTGCTGTCATGACCTGATTTTGTAAAGCCATTTCCATTTTTAGACCAACTACTGTTTTTTGCCAGTATTGTATCCAAAGAACAAGGAAACATGCGATCATAGCATAAATCTGACATACTGCAAGCTGAACATCGCTGCTTCCGATTCGTTTTTCTATCAGAGAAAGTACAAGTGCAATCGGCACTACTAAAAGAAAAGTTTCTGCAGAGTCAAGAATTCTATCTATATCATTTTCTTCCTTGGGAAGCTTTCTAATGAATAAAAAATATAGAAAAAAGTAGGACAAAACATAGATCACCAAATACAAAGCTATACTTTTTGGAGTAATCCAGGCTGTGACTGGTGCATTTTTTAAAATCAAGACATGCGCTAAAATATATGCACTCGATGCAAAATGCTGAATAACATATCCAATCAAAGTGTAGTATAAAGCCCTTTCCATAGACATTTCAAATATAAAGAATTCAAATACAGTTGCAATTAGTAACATGATAAAAAATGACGGCATTCCAAGCCATATCTCTCGAAAAGCTTTATCCAGGACATACATACATAACATTTCAATTATTATCGCAGCAATCATTCTAAATATATAGTATGGTCTCTTTGACATGTGAAAAGTACATATAATAACAGCTATAAATAATTCAACCGGGAAAAGATCTAAATTTAAAAGATTAGAAGTCATGATTTATATCTCCGAATAAAAACTTGTTAACTGGTTTAAAAATTCTTTCTTTTTGGAACGACTTATTTTAAGCATATTTCCTTCAACTAAAACAGATTCATCTTTTATTCCTGTTACATGGCGAAGGTTTACCAGATAACAGCTATTGCATCTGGCAAAATGTTCATTTTTTAGTCTTTCTTCTGCCTGTTTCAAAGTTCCAATGGTATTAGATGTTCCCTGATAAGTGTAATAGGTCAGGTTATGGGATTGAACTTCGATATATAGAATATCTTTTACAGGAATCCGCATTTCTTCGCCATCAAATGGGAGAAGAATACTGCTTCCGGTTTTTTCGCGAATGATCCTGATTGCCCTTTTTAATTTTACAGAAAACGGATAATATTCCACCGGTTTTACAACATAATCCAAAGCACCAACTTCATAGCCATGAATAGCATACTGTGCCATGTTTGTTATAAACATAATCAGTACTGACTCATCTGTTTTTCTGATATCTTTTGCTACAGAAATTCCATCCAGAACAGGCATTTCTATATCAAGAAATATAATGTCAAAATCATGATGGAATGCTTCTAGAAAGTCTATACCATTTTGAAACCAGGTAACATCGACTTCATCTTCGTTCTGGCTTTTATAAGTTTCTATATAATCATTTAGTACCTTATAATATTTTTCTTCATCTTCAACTATTGCTATTCGTATCATCTTAACCTCTTACGTTCAGTTCTATATCTAATCCCAGCAATTTGGCAAGTTCAAATGCTTTTCCAATTTCAATAGTACTTTTCCCATTTTCTAAATCTGATATGAAACTTATAGATAGTCCGGTGAATTCTGAAATATATTTTTGAGTATAGCCTAACTGCTTTCTGCGATTTTTCACAACTGAGCCAAACTCTGACGTACTAGTT
>JAILEJ010000416.1 GCA_024688095.1 Butyrivibrio sp. | reverse complement strand
CGATGCAAAGAGAATTCTTAATGAAAACCCAAATCTTAGAATTCTTGGTGTAACAGGAAGCTTTGGTAAGACAAGCGTAAAATACTATCTTACAACTCTTTTGTCAGAGGGTTACAGAGTGCTTATGACACCTGAAAGCTTTAATACACCAATGGGAATTGTAAGAACCATAAGAGGTGAACTTAAACCTATTCATGACATTTTTATCTGCGAAATGGGCGCAAGACATCTTCATGATATAAAAGAGATTACAGATATTGTTCATCCTGATGACGGCGTGGTTACATCAATTGGTTATCAACACCTTGAGACCTTCCACAGCCTTGATAATATTATCAGTACCAAATACGAACTTCTTGATGCAGTTGAGGAAAAAAAGCAGCAGGGTAAGGGTGTAGGTGATCATCTTAAGTTTGTAAATGGTGATAATGAGATAATAAGAAGCCATATGAATCACAAGGATGCGATCACTTATGGTTTAAATAAAGGAAATGATTACAGAGCTACAGATATTGAGGTTTCAGCAGCAGGAACAACATTTACAGTAACAGCTCCTGATACGAGCAGCGAAGTATTCCAGATGAAACTTGTGGGAAGACATAATGTAGAAAATGTAGTAGGTGCAATTGCTGTTGCAAACAGCTTTGGAATCGAACTTGCCAAACTTAAAACAGCAGTAAGAAGACTTCAGTCAGTACCGCACAGGCTTGAGCTTAAGAGACATGGAAATGTTTCTATTCTTGATGATGCTTATAATTCAAATCCAAATGGAGCGGCTGCAGCGCTTGAAACTCTTTCAATGTTCAAGGATACAGTCAAGATTCTGGTAACACCAGGTATGGTAGAACTTGGAGCTAAAGAAGATGAGTACAACAAAGACTTTGGTAAGCAGGCGGCAGCAGCATGTGATTATATAATTCTTGTCGGAGAGCATCAGACAAAGGCTATCAAAGAAGGCGCTTTGGAAGCAGGCTTTGCAAGCGATAGAATTCATGTTGTTTCAGCATTTACAGAAGGCGCAAAGCTTATGTATGAGCTTGAGGCAGGAAGAGAGAGAGTAATCCTTTTGGAGAATGACCTCCCGGATAATTATTGAGCCTGGAAGAAATGAAAAAATAGGATAATTCATTAAAGTAAAATATATACTAAATGTAAATGATGATTAAAAACCAAATAATAAATATGGTTGCAATCAGATCATAAATAAAAGATTTGTGATTAGATGAATTTATAATTTGTAAAAATAAAATTGAAAAATAATTTTTTTTGACTAGAATGGTAAGAAGGAAAGGAAGAATAATTCAATCTGAGAGTAGATGACTGAATTATAAGAATGTAAAATGAGTTTAAAAGTAGCAGTAGTTTTTGGTGGAAAGAGCACAGAGCATGAGATTTCAATCATCTCTGCAATTCAGGCAATAGGATATATAAACAGAGAAAAATACGAAGTAATACCTGTTTATGCAACAAAAAATACAGACTTCTATGTTGGCGAGGATGTAGATAAAATCGAGGAATATACAAATATTCCAGCTCTTTTAAAAAAGAGTACACAGGTAGTGTGGATCAAAGAAGGCGATAAAGTAAACTTATACAGATTCCCGATGAAGAAATTTGGAAATAATGTAGTAACAAGTGTTGACGTTGTATTTCCTATCGTACACGGCACAAATGTAGAAGATGGAACTCTTCAGGGATATTTTGCTACGATGGGACTTCCTGTTGTAGGTTGTGATGTTTTATCATCTGCAGTTGGTATGAATAAATATGTTATGAAAACAGTTCTTAAGGATAATGATATTCCAGTTCTTGATTGCAAATGCTTCACATGGAAGGATTACGAGAATATAGATAATATCGTAGAGACAGTAGAAAAGAACTTTTCATATCCAGTTATCATAAAGCCACTTAACCTTGGCTCAAGTATTGGAATCAGTAAAGCAGATAATAAAGAAAAGCTTGTTGAAGCTCTTGATCTTGCATTTGAATTTACAAAGAAAATTCTTGTTGAGCCTGCAGTTACAAAGCTCAAAGAGGTAAACTGTTCAGTACTTGGTGATTATGAGGAGGCAGAGGCTTCTGAGGTAGAAGAGCCTGTTAACTCAGATGAAATCTTAAGCTTCGAAGATAAATATATTAGCGGAGCAAAGGGAAGCGGTGCCAAGACAGGAACATCAGGCGGCTCAAAAGGAATGGCTTCACTTAAGAGAAAAATACCTGCTGACATTACAGATGAGCAGAGAACAAAAATTAGAACTATGGCAGTAGAAGCCTTTAAGGTTCTTGGTTGCAGCGGAGTATCTCGAATTGACTTTATGATTGATGAGTCAAATGGCAACATTTACCTTAACGAGATAAATACAATTCCTGGTTCACTTTCATTCTATTTATGGGAACCACTTGGAAAGAAATATGCAAACCTTCTTGATGACATGATACAGCTTGCGCTTAAAGCAGACAGAGAAGC
>JAILEJ010000414.1 GCA_024688095.1 Butyrivibrio sp. | reverse complement strand
TTTTCTTCGATCTGTCGTGAAATACCATTAATTGTTACATTTACCATCATACTCTGCCTCCTTCCACGACACCGCAACCAAAGTGGTCACAGCGAAGACATTTTCTGCATTCCTGCATTGCCTCATCATAGGTCATACCATTTTCTACCGGTTCAAAGTTTTTCTTACGTTCTCTTGCAGAACGGTCTGTCATGTGAACACGACCTATATGTCTACGATCATTTTCTTTTGGTTCAGGATAATCGATTGCACCAAGAATCTTATGATGATATCCAAGGTATTCATCGATATTTATAGCTGCCACTTTTCCGGCACCTATTGCTTTAATAACTGTAGCCGGTCCAAAAACGCAGTCTCCACCGGCAAATATATTTTCATAACTCTTAAGCTTTGCAGTTGAATCTGTTGTAAAAATCTTTCTTCGTTCATTTACATCATATTCTGCAAATGGTCCCGAAATAATATCCTGTCCAATAGCTATAAGAACTATATCGCAAGGAATTACATTTTTTTCTGCCTTGGCATCAGTAACGCTTGGTCTGCCTGATCTGTATTCAGATATAATCTGAGGCTGAGTTTCAAATCCTATTACCTTGTTATTTTCATCTACCTGGATTGCAAGTGGGGAGTTCAGAGTAAGAAGTTCAACGCCTTCCTCAATTGCGCCCTGTATTTCAGATGGAAGTGCAGTCATATCAATCTGACGACGACGATATACTACTGTAACCTCTTCTGCATGACAACGAATTGCTGAACGACATGCATCCATGGCAACGTTACCACCACCAATAACAACTACTCGCTTTCCTGTATAATCAGGGATATCTCCTCGTCCAATCTGTCCAAGAACGTCAACTGCTGAATATACACCATCTGCATCAGCGCCAGGTACCTTTACTGTTTTACCTGCCTGAGCACCAATAGAAATATATACCGCATCATATTCTTTTCTGATTTCATCCATTGTAATGTCTTTGGCAACTTCTACATTGTAGCGGACTTCAATGTTTCCTGTTGAAAGAATTGCTGCAATATCCTGATCAAGACGATCTTTAGGAAGTCTGTAATTAGGAATACCATAGCGAAGCATTCCTCCAAGGTGATCTTTTTCTTCAAATACAACAACCTTGTGTCCCATAAGAGAAAGATAATATGCTGCTGTAAGTCCTGAAGGGCCTCCTCCTATTACTGCAACGCATTTACCTGTTGTAACATTACACTCTGGTACCTTTACCTGGTCTGCAGAAATCTGATCTACCGCAAATTTCTTAAGTCCTCTGATATTTACAGGGCTGTCAAGGAAGTCTCTACGACACTTCTCTTCACATGGATGCTCACAAATAAATGCACATGCTGTAGGGAATGGATTATCCAGTCTGATACAATTTATAGCATCTGCATATCTGTGCTCTCCAATAAGAGCAATGTAGTTTGGAATGTCAACGTGAGCAGGACAATAAGAAATACATGGAATCTTCTGTCCAACCTCTGCCTGACAACGTTTATGATTTATATGGCTCATATACTCATCCTTGAAAAGCTCTACACTTTCAAGAACAATTCTTGCTGCCTCATATCCAATTGCACAGTCTGCTGTATCCTCAATCATCTGGCATAGTTCCACCATATCATCAAGGACTTTCTGATCTGCCTCACCATCAACGATCATCTGAAGCATTTTCTCTGCCTGCAAAAGACCATCACGGCAAGGAACACATTTACCACAACTCTGACTACGTGCACTCTGCAAAAATGATAGCTGTACGACAAGCGGGCAGCTTCCAGGCGGGTTGCCTTTTACACGCTTGACATATCTATCAATGAATTTCATTGTCTTCTCATTCATTTCATTTTTGTATATTACTGTCTTTGAATGCATGAAATCTCCTCCATAATTACTAATAACCTTCGCTAATAACCAGTTCTGAAATACCTTTATTTAATTTGCCATATATTTCAGAAAAATGTAAGTGCTTTCATTTTATCATCAAAAAATCAACCTAACAATTAAAGAATACCACTTTTTTTATTACACGTAATATTTTGGTGGAACATCTAAAAATAATAGCAAGTTTTTGTTCAATTTTTTCAAATTTAATTGTCGGATATATAGATGTAACCGCTTACATAGTTTTGATTTTTCTTAACTATTTTATTTAGTTTTTATTTTCAGATTAATCTTTTTATTTAGTATTATCATCAGTCCTTGCACATTCACCTTCACGTCCAGTTAAAATTCCCATTCCATGTGCAAGTGTTGGAAGAAGATAATCCAGGCATTCCTTAACAGCCTTTGGACTTCCCGGAAGATTTACGATAAGAGACTGTCCTCTTATTACTGAAACTGCACGGGATAACATTGCACGTGATGTGATCTGAAGACTGTTATAACGAATTGCTTCTGCTATACCAGGTACATTTTTTTCTCCTGCACGCATTGTTGCTTCAGGTGTGCAGTCCCTTTTAGAAAGACCTGTTCCGCCACTTGTAATTACAAGGTCCACTTTGCATTCATCAACAAATCTTACAAGCTCTTTGTAAATTTCTTCTTCTTCATCCGGAACTACTACGGTTTCTGTAACCTCATAGCCGGCAGCTTTAAGCTCTGCAGCTGCTGCAGGTCCGCTCTTATCTTCGCGTTCTCCTTTGCTTCCCTTATCACTACTTACAAGTACAGCTGCTTTGTATCCATTTTTTTCTACAACTGTAAGCTCGTCGCCGTTACTTACAACTCCGCCTCTGAGTACTACTGCAAAAACGCCTTCTCTTGGCATGATACAGTCGCCAACCATCTTACGGATGGCACAATCAGAGTGACATTCTTTTCCAATCTGTGTCATTTCAAGAAGTACATCTCCACATTTGAAAATCGTTCCAATTGGAAAAGATTTAAAATCAAATCCTTCAACAAGGAGATTTTCTCCAAAAGCTCCATCTTCAACTGTTGCGCCTCTTGCACGGAACTTTTCAACCTCATCATAGGATAAAAGACTTACCTGTCTATGCCACTTTCCTGCATGAG
>JAILEJ010000078.1 GCA_024688095.1 Butyrivibrio sp. | reverse complement strand
CTGATGTCAACTCAGAATTTAAAATCAGTTAAATGCATAAACTTTGGTTCAATGATTAAATCAGATATTTACAAGCTCTTATCTGGTTCCTTTTTTTATGTAATGACGCTTACTTGCTTTATTATACCAATACTTGTCATTGTAATGAAAAATGCGTTTGAGGGGGCAAATGCCTCTTTTTCAAATGTATGGCAGGCTTTGGGAACAGTATATGATGGAAGCATTTTAGTATCAACAGACTTAAAAGGACTGTGTAATATTAATCTTATTTTTCTCATTCTTGGTATATTTGAATGTCTCTTTATTTATGAGGATTTTTCATCAGGATATAGTAACATTATTTTTACTGTGAGATCTAAAAGGACTTCGTATTCTTTTTCTAAAATTATTATAGGAATTATTGTGGGTGAAATAATGATAGTTTCATATTTGGTTGGAACTTTTATTGGAGGTATAGTTTCTGGGATTTCTTTTGAAATGATAGGATTTGATTATGAGAATTTAGTTTACTGCCTTTTATCAAAGGGAGTACTTGTTGCTGTATTTGTATCTGTATATGAATTTATATCAATTATTGCCCGCAAAAAAATTTGGCTTTTATTTGCGTGCTCATTGTTCTTTGGTGGACAGCTGTTTATGATATCTCAAGTTATTACACCAATTAATGCATCAAATAAAAATGTGATAGTTTGTTTTGTATTTGCTATTATTTTTGGAATTGGAATCGGAATTTCGTCCGGTAAGATACTGGAGAAAATAAATGTAATTTAGTGTTTTTTGTGAAAATTGTACATTCTTCATTTTTTATTAAATGGATAAATGCTAAGAAAAGAGATTTAAAAACCATAAAAAAAACATCCTTTCGGATGTTGGATTTTGGGAGGAGGGGTCACAAGGTGGGGAGCCGAGTGACCCGGTATGAAAAAAGTTTTGTTGGGGGAGTCAGAAGTTATTCACTTCTGATTTATTTATATCTTAATGTACGAATATGGACAAAATGTGGACGGTTTATAAAGAAAACATAAATTAAGTCGAAATAATGAATAATCAAAATACGATATTTTGTATAGATTTTGTTTATATTTTTTTTAATTTTTTTAGTATAACCATTATATTTCTTTATTCTAATATGTTATAATTTTTTTATAAATTATATACCAAATAAGGGGAATAATTATGAAGAATATTCTATTTGTAGCATCAGAGGGTGTACCATTTATTAAAACCGGCGGATTGGCAGATGTAGTAGGTTCGCTTCCAAAATATATAGATAAGAGATATTTTGATGTAAGAGTAGTAATGCCTAAATATAAATGCATGTCACAGGAAATGAAAGATAAAATGGAATATGTATCCAATTTTTATATGGATTTCCATTGGAAACGTGAGTATGTAGGCGTTTTTAAATCTGAAGTTGATGGTATTAAGTATTATTTTATAGATAATGAATTTTATTTTAGCGGAATGAAGCCGTATGGCGATGATGTTTTGTTTGAAATTGAGAAATTTACATATTTTTCAAAGGCAGCATTATCAATTCTTCCAATGATTGATTTTAGACCTGATATCATTCATTGTCATGACTGGCAGACTGGACTTGTACCTGTATATCTTAAGGAGAGATTCCAGGGCAATGATTTCTTTAGAGGAATCAAAGCAATAATGACAATTCATAATCTTAAGTTCCAGGGAAAGTGGGATATTAAAGATGTTAAAGATATTACAGGACTTCCTGATTATTTCTTTACACCTGATAAGCTTGGATTATATAAAGATGCAGATCTTCTTAAAGGTGGTATTGTCTATTCAGATGCTATCACAACAGTTAGTGATACTTATGCAGAGGAAATTAAGACAGAGTTTTATGGTGAAGGGCTTGATGGACTTCTTAGAGCAAGAAGCGGTGATCTTAGAGGTATCGTAAATGGTATCGATTATGATGACTTTAATCCTGAAAAAGATAAGCATATACCATATCCATATAATGCGATTAATTTCCGTAAGGAAAAAGTTAAGAACAAGAGAGCTCTTCAAAAGGAACTTGGTCTTGATGTTGATGATAAGACAATGATGATTGGTATTGTTTCAAGACTTACAGATCAGAAAGGATTTGACCTTATTGCTTATGTTCTTGAAGAACTTTGTCAGGATGCAATTCAGCTTGTAATTCTTGGTACAGGTACTGATCAGTATGAAAATATGTTCAGACATTACGATTGGAAGTATAATAATAAAGTTTCTGCAAATATTTTCTATTCAGAGCCTCTGTCACATAAGATTTATGCAGCATCAGATGCATTCCTTATGCCTTCATTGTTTGAGCCATGCGGACTTAGTCAGTTAATGGCGCTTAAGTATGGAACAATTCCGATTGTAAGACAAACCGGAGGACTTAAGGATACAGTTGAGCCTTATAACAAGTTTGAAAGTACAGGAACAGGTTTTGGTTTCCTTAATTACAATGCACATGAGATGCTTGGTACAATTAGAGAGGCTGAACGTGTATTCTACGATCAGAAGCGTGAGTGGAATAAGATGATTGACAGAGCAATGGCTGTTGATTTCTCATGGAAAGTATCAGCTAGTAAGTACCAGGAGATGTATGATTGGCTAAGACCATAATAACTAGAACAATATGACTAAAGAAACAAGTAACAAAAAAAATGGAATTTTTATGCAGGCCGGTATTCTTGCGATCGCAGGTGTGATCTCAAGAATAATCGGCTTGTTGTATGGCTCGCCACTTACAGCTATCATCGGCGATGAGGGCAATGGCTATTATAGTACAGCCTATAATATTTATCTTATAGTATTGCTAATATCTTCATATAGTATTCCTTCTGCAATGTCTAAGATAATATCTCAAAAGCTGGCAGTTAAGGAATATCGAAATGCTCAAAGAATATTTAGATGTGCACTCATTTATGTGTTTATAGTAGGCGGTATAGGAAGTATATTGCTATTCTTTGGAGCAGGTCTTTTTGTGGACGGTTATTCTATACCAGTTCTTAGAACTTTTGCACCAATTATTTTTCTTTTTGGACCTTTAGGTGTTCTTAGAGGCTATTTCCAGGCACATAGAACTATGGTTCCAACTTCTGTATCCCAGCTTTTGGAACAGATAATGAATGCAATAGTAAGTTTGTCAGCAGCTTATTTACTTGTAAGACTTGCAGCTGGTCAAAGTGATTCTATTATTGCCAGAAATGGTGCTATTGGTAGTGCGCTTGGTACAGGTGCCGGTGTATGTACTGCACTTATTTTTATGTTTCTGGTTTATTACAGGAATAGAAATCTTGTAAAAACAAGAACATCCAGAGATAAGCATGAAGATATGGAGTACAGTGCAATCTTTAAAATGATATTTACTATTGTCACTCCATTTATAATTAGTACATTTATTTACAATTTTTCGACCACAATGAACTCTTCTCTGTTTACAAAAATTTTGATTTACGTCAGAGGATTCGATTCAAGCGAAGTAATTACTGATTATGGAATTTTTTCAAGAAAAGCAATGGTTATAATAAACTTTCCAATTGCTATGGCTAGTGCAACTGCTTCTGCCATGATGCCTAATGTTTCGACTTTATATGCTCAGAACAAAATTGCAGAAACTGAAAATTTATGTGCAAAGGCGTTGCGTGTTGTAATGGTAATTGCAATTCCTTCAGCACTTGGTCTTATGTTTCTTGCAAGGCCTATTATGATGCTTCTTTTTCCTCAAAAGGGCACTTTGGATGAGGCTGCATTATTAATGGCTGTACTTGGTGTGACAGTTGTATTTTATTCAATTTCTACTGTTACAAATTCTATTTTGCAGGGAGTAGGAAGAATTGTTATTCCTGTTGTAAATGCAGGAGTTGCTCTTTTGATCCAGTCAGTAATTCTTGTAATATTGCTGGTATTTACAGATCTTGGCAATATTGCGCTTTGTGTAGTGACAATTGTTTATTCATTTTTGATGTGTGTGTTTAATCAATATTCCATGAGAAAAGCATTGTCGGTAAAACAGGATATAGGAAAGACTTATATTATTCCGTTTATCAGTGCTTTTGTTATGGGAGTTATGGGAAAGGTTATATATGAGCTTTTCCATTTTGTATTTGGATTTATACTTGGAGAAGACGGATATTTTACAAATCTTTTTGCAACTGCAATAGCACTTTTTGTTGCAGTTTTGTGTTATGCCTTTATGATGATTAGGTTAAAGGGTATAACTGAGGAAGATCTTCATTCTTTTCCAAAGGGAGCGACACTTATTCGACTTCTTAAAAAGATCCACTTCCTAAGATAAAAGCTTTTAATTATAGAAAGAGGATATAATGGCATTTGATGGAATTACTATTGCGAATATTGTGAGGGATTTGCAGCATGATCTTGATGGTGGCAGGATTTACAAGATTGCTCAGACAGAGAGTGATGAGCTTTTTGTCACTGTAAAGACTAATGTTGAGAATATAAGACAGAGAAAGATTTTTATGTCTGCGGATGCTTCACTTCCGCTAATTTATATGACAGAAACAAATAAACAGGCACCTATGACGGCGCCTGGATTTTGTATGCTTTTAAGAAAGCACATACAGAACGGAAGACTCCTTTCAATCACTCAGCCTGGACTTGAAAGAATTGTTCGTATGGAAATTGAACATATGGATGAAATGGGTGATATGAGGCATAAAACTTTACTTATTGAACTCATGGGTAAATATAGTAATATTATTTTTATTGATGAGGATAATAAGATAATTGATGCAATAAAGCATATACCGGCATCTGTAAGTTCTATTCGTGAGGTTCTTCCGGGAAGAGATTATTTTGTTCCTGAAACACAGAATAAAAAAAATCCACTAGATCTTAATCAGACAGATTTTGCTGTTACAATAAGAGGTAAAGGAATGCCTTTATTTAAAGCGATTTATGGCAGTTATACAGGTATTTCTCCAATTATTTCTCAGGAGATATGTTATAGAGCAGGAGTTGATTCTGATAAATCTGCAGCAGCTCTTTCTGATAATGAATTTGAAGCTGTGTACAATTCCTTTGCAGGGATAATGGATGATGTAAAAAATGGTAATTTTAAACCCTGTATTGCTTATGTAAATGGAAGTCCAAAAGAATACGCTGCAATTGAGCTGACTCTTTTTTCGGGGGCAAACGATAGTGAGGTTAAGTTTTTTGACAATATTTCCGAACTTCTTGAAAGCTATTATGCGGAGAAAAATGCAGTAACAAGAATAAGACAGAAATCTGTAGATCTTAGAAAGATAGTTTCTAATGCACTGGAAAGAAATTCTAAGAAACTTGATCAACAGCTTGCACAGATGAAGGATACTCAAAAACGTGATAAATACAGGCTTTATGGCGAACTGTTAAATGTATATGGGTACAATGTTGAGCCAAAAGCTAAGTCAGTAACAGTAAATGATTATAATACTGGGAATGATATTACAATTCCACTTGATCCGACACTTACTGCATCTCAGAATGCAAAGAAATTTTATGACAGATATACTAAGCTTAAAAGAACGGCTGAGGCTCTTGAAGATCAGATAGAGGAAACAAGGCAGGCGGTAAGTTATCTTGAATCAGCTAATCATAATCTTAATATTGCAAGACAGGAAGGCGATCTTGCAGCAATCAGAGAAGAGCTTGTAATGGCTGGATTTATAAAGAAAAAGGGTAATGACAAAAATAATGGAAGAGGTAAAGGTCAGGCAAAGGTTACCTCAAAACCATTCCATTACATAAGTTCCGATGGTTTTGATATTTATGTTGGAAAAAATAATAATCAGAATGATGAGCTTACTTTTAAGGTTGCCAATGGTGGAGACTGGTGGTTTCATGCCAAGGGATGTCCTGGTTCTCACGTTGTTCTTATAACCAAAGGACAGGAAGTTCCTGACAGGGCCTTTGAAGAAGCAGGTAGCCTTGCAGCATATTATTCAAAGGCAGAGAGTCAGGGTAAGGTTGAAATAGACTATCTTCAGAGAAAAAATGTTAAAAAGCCTGGTGGAGCAAAGCCTGGATTTGTTGTTTATTATACAAACTACTCTATGATTGCTGTAGCAGATATTTCAAACCTGAAAAAAGTTGAATAAGAAAGTTGAATTTTATGGGTAAAGTTATCTTTTTTGATATGGACGGTACAATACTTGATACAGAAAAACATTATAGAAGATGTTGGGTACAGGCAGCAGCTGATGTAGGTTACACAATGACAGATGAGTTTGCACTTTCGCTTCGGAGTCTTGGAAGACCTTATGCTCCTGAAAAAATAAATAAGTTATATAATGATGAAAATGCATATTACAGAATTCGTACAAGAAGAATGGAACTTGTTAATAAGGTACTTGAAGATAAGGGGATTGAATTAAAACCTTATGCCAGAGAGAGCCTTCGGATATTAAAGGACAGAGGACATAGTCTTGTTATTGCAACAGCTACAGATTATGAGAGAACTGAAAAATATTTAAAGCAAATAGAGTTGTTTGATTATTTCACAAATATTGTATGTGCCACGATGGTTGAGCATGGAAAGCCGGCTCCTGACATATATCAGTATGCTGCAGCACAGATGAAAATGGCACCTGAAGATACATACGCTGTGGAAGATTCTCCAAATGGTGTAACATCAGCTTATAAAGCAGGATGTAAAACAATAATGATACCTGATCAGACACAGCCTGATGATGAAATTTGTAAATGTTTATATCATAAATGTGATAATCTCATGGAACTTACAAAGCTTGAGGATTTTCTATAAAACGATAGATATAGTAATAAGATTTTTTATAATTTCTGAAATATTAAGTATTTTGTCTGGATCTGAAGTGGAGGGCATTTTTATGAGTGTTGAAATTATCAGAGTAGATACAATTGATGGCCTGTGGCAGATTATTAAGAACAGTAAATATGATGAAAACATCAAACGAAAAAGATCACGATATCTTTATAGGGGTATAAGTGATGCAGATTTCAAGCTTACAACTTCTCTTGCAAGAAATTGTAAAGGTCAAAGTGCAAGGCTTGAAAAGAGTATTCTTAGAAATTTTGAAAAATATGTTGCTATATCAGAACCATATATTAATGGTTCGTTATGGAAACAGATGGTGGTTGGACAGCATCATGGACTTCCGACACGTCTTATGGACTGGACATATTCTCCACTTATTGCAATGCATTTTTCTACAAGTGGTATCCTGATGGATCATTTTGAAGATAAGGATTGTGCTATTTGGGAAATAGACATCGTTGAAATTAATAAACTCCTTCCTACAGAGTATGCTGCACATTTAAACAAGCATAGTGCTTTTTTATTTACGCTTGAGATTTTACAGCAGGAAAATATAAGTCTTGATAAATATGATAAAGATATGGGAGCTGATTCACTTATATTTATTGAACCTCCAACAATTGATCAGCGGATTATGAATCAGTTTGCTTATTTTGCTGTTATTCCGCAGCAGATGCCGGATATTGAAACATTTCTTGATAGGTATACAAATAATTCCAGAAAATATATTATTTCAAAGGATATTAAATGGGAAATGAGAGAGATGCTTGATAAACTTAATACCAATGAGAGAATTGTGTATCCGGGTGTTGATGGCCTTTGTAAATGGCTTTCCAGACATTATTATGTTACTGAATGATTTTTGATTAAGAATTTTATTGAAAATCAGTGCTTGACAATAGTGTTTTATAAATGTATTATTACTTTGCTTCGCCAATAGGCGACGACAGTTCGTTTGTACCATCCTGTCGTAAAACAAAACCAGGGCTGATTAGAGATATTATTATGTCTTTTGCGGCTCTGCGTTATATGCGCAGAGCTTTTTTATTTCTTAAGACCAGACTGACTGACGTATTATAGGGGCGTCTTTTGGTTAACAAAAATTCTTATTTCTAATTTTGCGCTGGATTACAGAATCGAGGTTAGAAAGATGAATTTATTGTATGGTATTCTTGAATTAGTTATTTGCTTCTCAGGTATTCTTGTCATGGACAAGTTATTTGGAAGATGGGGCCTTTATACATGGATGGCTCTTGCAGTTGTCTTTGCAAATATTCAGGTTTCAAAACAGATTGATTTTATGGGGATTTCAACATCTCTTGGTAATGTTGTATTCGCGTCAACATATCTTACAACAGATATCCTTAATGAAAAATATAGCGAAAAGTCAAGTAGAAATGCTGTAAAGATTGCGGCTGGTGCTCTTATTGCTTATATTATTTTTGCGCAGATTACTCAGATTTTTATACCAAACTCATATGATGTAGTTGATCCAAGTATGAAAACACTTTTCTCAATGTCTGTAAGAATTACTGCTTCATCAGGAATTATGTTCCTTATTTCAAACTGGTGTGATGTTATTATTTATCAGAAACTTAAGCAGAAGACCGGTGGAAAGTATATGTGGTTTAGAAATAATGTATCTACAATAATATGTAACTGTACTGAGAACTTTATTTTTACATATCTTGCATTCCTTGGAACATTCTCATTTGCATATTGCTGTGAAATAGCTTTAACAGCTTCTGTTGTTGAGGTTCTTATTGCAGCATGTGATACACCTTTCCTTTATCTTGCAAAAAAGTTTAATGGAAAGTCTGGTATTCTTATTGAAAATGATGATGATGAAATCTTTGCCGAATCTGAGAATTCCAGGAGAGTAAATGCATGATATATGATCTTGTCAGATATCAGTATGATGATAAAAGTGCTTTAAAAAGAGAAAATGTTTTACTTGTTTCACTTGGGTGTTCCTGGGGAAAATGTGCTTTTTGTGATTATCAGGATGATAAGTCATCATCGGTTCTTGCATGTGATACAGTAAATAAGAAAGTTTTACAAAATGTAAAAGGTAAGGATATTAACTGTTCCTGTCTTGATGTAACATGTTCTGCGTCATATACTGAACTTCCTTTTACAACTATGAATCTGATTAAAGACGTATGTGTCTTAAAAGGAATAAAAAAGGTTATTCTTGAAGGGCATTATTTATATAGAGATAGTAATAAATACTATGCTGATTTCTTTGGCAGATATGATATTAATGTAATGTTTAGATGCGGAGTTGAAACTTTTGATGAACATCTAAGAGAGGACATCTTAAGAAAAGGACTTCCTCATGTGACACCTGAGCAGCTTGCAAAATATTATCAATGGATAAATATCATGTTTGGCATGGAAGGGCAGACCCTTGAGCAATTGCATAAAGATATCGAGACAGGTCTTGAGTATTTTGAAAGAATTAATTTAAGTATTTATACATCAATTCCACGAGGACCTAAGAGAGATAAGGAAGCAATTGAAAAGTTTTACAATAGCGATTTTTATAAAGAACTCAAAGATAATGACAGAATTGATATCTTTGACGAGTGGGATGATAGCAATGATCATAAAGTAGGTCATGATAAATAATATTTAAGATGACTTTTAAAATAGTAACTCCTAACATTATAATGTTAAAAAAATAATATTATGATGTTAATGGAGTTACTATTTTTTTATGGACATTTTTGAATTACTATAGGAAAATAGTTAAGGTATTTAAAATTATTTCGAAAAGGAAACAGAAAATGACAATAGTACTTGAAGGAATTACTCAGGAATATGATGGAAAAGTAGTAATAGAAAATTTTAATCTTAATATAGAGGATAAGAGAATATACGCACTTGTTGGCCCGGAAGGTTGTGGTAAAAGCACTATTTTAAAAGTATTTATGGGAACTTTAAAGCCAACAAAGGGAGAAGTGCACAGGATGGGAGATTATAAATATCCTACACTTCATACAGGTTATTTATCCCAGGAAGGTCAGCTTAATCCAAAAAAGAATGCAATCTGGAATGTGAAAAAAGCATATTGGCGAATTTCCAAGGGTATGATCATTGAGGAACTTTTAAAATTTATACCTGAGGAAAAAATCAAATTACCTGTAAGTGAATTGTCAGACTCGGAGAAAAGACTTGTTGAAATAGTAAGAGCATTTATGGTTCCTGCTGATTTTATGGTTTTGGATGAGCCATTTATGTTTTTGGATGATGAGCAAAGAGGTAAAGTCAGAGAATATATTGACAATAATATTGGAAGCAGACCACTTATAATGGCTTCGAGGGATGAGACTTATTTTGATTTTGCCAGGATTATTCATTTAGGATAAAAACGTTGTGTGATTATTATTATTTATTATGATATTATATAGTTTGTATTTTGCTTAAATAAAGTTTTTCATTTCCATGAAAAATATATTTGATAATAAGGTGGAAAAAGATTATGGGTGAATATGTATTAAGCTGCTGTTCAACGGCAGATTTAACTAAAGAATACTTTGAAAACAGAAATATTTCTTATATTTGCTTTCATTATCAGCTTGATGGCGTAGATTATATGGATGATCTTGGACAGTCAATGTCATTTCCTGAATTTTATAAAGCTATGCAAAATGGATCAGATACTAAGACTTCTCAGATTAATGTAGAGGAATATGTAAAGTATTTTGAAACATTTTTGAAAAATGGTCAGGATGTATTGCATCTGACTTTATCCTCTGGTATTTCAGGAACCATAAATTCAGCTATGATGGCCAAAGAGATTCTGGAAGATCAATATAGAGACAGGAAGATTTATATAGTTGATTCTTTATCAGCATCCTCAGGATATGGCCTTTTAGTTGATAAACTTGCAGATTTAAGGGATGAGGGAAAA
>JAILEJ010000361.1 GCA_024688095.1 Butyrivibrio sp. | reverse complement strand
CATGAACATTTTGTTAGTGGAAAACCTATTTTTCCTGTATCCGTTAATTTCTCCAGGCTTGATTTTATCATGTGCGATATGTTAAAAGTAGTTGAAAATGCTGTCGCAAAATATGATATTCCAAGGGATTATATTCATATAGAAATTACTGAAAGTATGATCGCCCAGGATGAAGAACTAATGAAGGATGTTATCGAAAGCTTCAGAAACAGAGGTTATGAAATATGGATGGACGATTTTGGAAGTGGCTACTCATCTTTAACCTTGCTTCAGGATTACGATTTTGATCTTTTAAAAATGGACATGCATTTTCTCACAACCTTAAGCGAAAAATCAAAAACCATTGTACGTTCAACTATAAATATGGCTAAACGTATTGGTATAAAAACTCTGTGCGAAGGTGTTAAAACCAAGGAACAGATCGATTTTCTGTATTCTATTGGCTGTGGCAAATTTCAGGGCTTTTATTTTGGCCAGCCAGAGCCTTATGATACTATGCTCCAGAATATGGCATCAAAAAATATATCCATAGAAAAAAGAAGCTGGTACAGTTATTATGAAATTGCTAGTATCACCGCTCTTGATCTAGACCAGCCTCTTGAGATAATTGAATATGATGGAAATACCTTTAAAACATTATTCATGAATGATGCTTTCAGAAAACAGATTTCCATTGCCAGTAATGATTTAAGGCAAATAGACAGAGTCATATATAACCCTTCATCCGCTCTTATGCCTAAGTATATTCAGTTTATTGAAAAAGCAATTGTCAGTAAAAGCAGTGAGAGTTTCTACTATACTAATAACGGCGATTACTTTCTTTTAAAAGTATTATACTTATCCGAAAATGAAAACAGGTATTTATTTAAAGCCAGTATAACGAATATCTCTCTTGATCATAATACCAACGAAAGAGATATGCTTGATAACAGGCTAAGAGAGCTTAATCATCTACATGAAGTAGTACTTCTTATAAATTACAAAGAAGATATAGCATTTCCTCTATTGGGAGGATATCTATATCTGAATAAAATTTCCGAAAATACTCAAAACATGACAGAACTATGTCTGGATTTTGCTGCAAATTATCTGTTTTCAGAAGATAAAAATGAATTCATTAAATTTATGCGTTTAGAAAAATCCACTAAGAATTACTATCCCGAAGAACAATGTTTTACCAAAAAGACTTTTAGGGTCAAACAGCAGGATGGTTCTTATAAATGGCGTGAATTTGCTCTTCTTCCCATTCCTGGAACCGATGATACTGAATTTCTTTTTACAATAAGTATTCTTTCAAATGAATCAGTGGAAGCCCTCGATAAAACTTTTTATACTGACTTTTCAAGTAATACTGCTACCGAAGATACTACCATTGAATATGCACAACTATGGTATAACCTTATAACTAATTCCACACATAAGATGTTCTGGAAGGATAAAAATCGCAGATTCAGAGGTGTAAGCAAGGCTTTTATGGATTTTTATGAAATAAAATCCTTGGATGATATAATCGGCAAAACGGATGAAGACATGCACTGGCATGTTGATGATGGACCATATCAGGGAGATGAACTTGATGTAATCGGTAAAGGCAAAGTGGTATTCAATGCTCCCGGACAATGTATCGTAAATGGTGTTGTTCACAATATAATATGCAACAAAATACCAATTTATGAAAAGGGTAAGATAATAGGTCTTGTTGGAAACTTTGAAGATATAGATCAGGAAATTTTCAGAGTTCAAAAACTACTTAATCCATCTAGACTTGATAAAATAACAAGACTTATGAATAGTAAGTTCTTTGTGCAGACATTGTTTGATTATGCAGAACAATACCATGATGAAGGAAAAAATTATGCCTACATCTTACTTCATAATTCAAACCATCATCGCATAGAGGAAACCTATGGCAACAGATTTTCATCAAGCGTATTGAAAGAAATATCTGAAAAAATAATAGATATCATAGGTCAGCGTGCAGTCGCATCCAGAATCAAAGAATCTTATTTTGGAATTCTTATTTATATAGATTCCAATGAAAAACTTAATGAATTGATAAAAAGCTTAAAAGAACATATAGAAGAAATTAATCAGGTAAATAATAAAAATGTTACTATTAATATTACCGCAGTAGGGCATCTTAGATCTGAAGAAAATATAGCAGATGAATCCTTATTGTCGTTAACGCAAAAAGAATTAGATTCTATTGAAGCAAAGAAAAAATCCGATACACAATAACATAAAAAAGCCCACGGTCTAGCCGTGGACTTTTTTCATTTTTTATTTGAGGTGGACCATCACCCCCGTCCCCAGAGGCTCATTTTACTGTTACATTAATCCTCTTACTTATTCCATTTGAAGCTACTGCATAAACCTTACAACTTCCAGACTTTATGCCTTTAACCTTTCCATTCTTTGTAACCGTTGCAATTGATTCATCTGAACTTATGTATCTGATTGAATCACAATGACCGTTTCCTATATGCGTTTTTGCCGCCTCCATGACAACCTTTGCTCCAAGTTTTGCTTTTTTCCCAGCCTTTACAGTCACTTTGCTCTTTGCTGTAACCTTTGTAGGATTACCTTTCTTCCCACCGTCGCCGACCATAACATGAACCGACAAACTATTTACATTATCCCCTGATGCATCTTTGACACCATTTGCTACAACGTAATATTTATAACTCTTACCCTCTTTTAACTTTTTAGCAACATATGAATTCTTAGATGATGAGAATGTCTTAATCTCCTTAAATTTTGAGCCACACTTTGCTCCATAAAGAGTATATCCGGTTGCTCCGCTTATCTTATTCCAGGTTAGTTTTATCTTATTAGAACCTTTCGTTTCTCCCTTTAAAAGAATTACTTTATCCACTTCGTCATAATACGCTATGGCATACGTAGAAAAACCATCTGTCTCTATTGTTGCTGTACTTCCTGTTCCCTTACCAACTACATCTGTTTTCCCATTATGGTATCTTCCAATTATAAATGTTCTTCCATCCTTCATGAGAGTTTCGGGTATTGACACTGTTAACTGGATATTACCTGTAAGGTCTGTTACATTACCCACATTTGTTCCATCTGCAAATACTTGAATAGAAAGATCAAGAAATGCCCCAAATGTATAGTGTTTGCCATTTATTAACTCCTGGAGATTTGAAGCACCGGTTGCTTCGTTTGATGTAGCAGCACTCACAACTTTATATTCTACCTTCTTTGCATTTGAAATTGCTTTTTTCATTTCTTCAGATCCGTTTGCAGCAATACTTTCGGTTATCACGTTTAAAGTTGTTCCTGTAGTATCAGTAATTGCAACAGAACCTTCTGAGTTACATTCCGTACTTGCTTTATCGTTTTGAATAGCTGTACTTGTATATGTTGCAGTATAAGTTGCATCTCCTGTAACTGCAGAGACAGCAGGTGACCAACCTGCAAAGGTATAGGTATATTGTGCATCAGCATCTTTTGCCGGTTCTTCTCCATCATATTTTGGAGTAGTACCATATTCAACGCCTGTATCTGTCTCCAAAGTTGTACCATCTGCGTTCTTCCAGGTTATTGTATATTTATTTAACGTTTTTGAATAGACTGCAGTATATGTTGTATCGGAAGTTATTCCTGCAGGCTCAGGTGACCAACCTGCAAAGGTATAGGTATACTGTGCATCCGCTGTCTTTGTAGGTGTATCACCGTTGTATTCAGGTGTCTGACCATCCCAATAGTAATAATTATCCGTCTCAAGCACAGATCCATCGTCATTCTTCCAGGTCGCAGTATGTCCAAGCTTAAACGTTAATTGACTGTAATTATTAGAATCCTCCTCTATAAGTGATGTATCTGTATGTCCTTTATCACTACTTCCATTATAGGTTCCGTTTGGTGAAAGAACAATCTCTTCCCCTCCATTGTAACTGCTGATATACTTAGCCAAACACGGATAATCGCTGAATATTTTGGGTATACCATATTCCTCTGCATCAAGGATAATTCCAGTTAGACCACGTATTAATGTAACCTTCTTTGCTCCTTCTCTTATATAAAGACAGCCTTCCTCCTTAATAGCATAGTCGTAATCACCTCCATCAATAGTTACTGTTCCGCCTTCTATTATCAATTCCGGAGCAAGAGTTTGGGGATCCTGTTGAAATTCAACAGATGCTCCTGTACTTTGATCACCTTGGTGGCCTGCTAGGTTCCTTAGCACCAGTTCCCCATCTCCTGTTACAGTAACTATAACTGCACTATTAAGTTTTAAGCTGGAGATGTATGATGTACCGGATCCAAGCACTATATTAAAATAGGTTATACTCTGTTGACCCGTGTCATGATTAGACTCTCCAGTGATTTGTAACGTACCATCTATTGTTGCACCATTCAATGTAAGCGTATGGGTTGACGACTCATATGACACATTTTGTGTGTACAGCGATCCATCCACCGTAATACCTACATCGGGCAACAAGTTATATGTACTCGCCTCCACCTTAATGTTCATGAAAAAAAACATAAAGAATGCTAATGCCATCAATAATGGAAATTGAATGACAAACTTTTTCACTTTTATCGTTAATAATAAACTTTCAGACAATATATTTTCTTTCATAAATACCCCTCTATTTATCATAAAAACGTTAATATATTGTTCACAATCAAAAGCGACACGCATACAGTCTCTATCTATATTTATTATACTATCTATAATTTAGGGATTCAATTATGATTTTGAACCACTACCCCCGACCCCAGGGTGCATGGACCAACACCCCCGACCCTAGAGTTCCTAGGGTCTCAGGTCATGCAGTGCAAGAAGATCTGTAAATGCACGATAATATTTAAAACGAGTCTGGTTCCATTGAGTTTTGATTCCAACACTGGATATTATAAGGATGCATTCCCTGTTCTTTTTATCGTAGAATCTTATAAGAATTAGAGAATACACCTCTCTCTTTTCAAGGAATTCATTAACATTGTAATCTAAAGGTGGAAGCATATCGAGATGATTTACAACAACAAAATCACCAAGAGAAAAATACTTTTCTCTTACATCACTGTTTAAAACCTTTATTA